>JAOUFA010000195.1 GCA_029858545.1 Betaproteobacteria bacterium | reverse complement strand
CTTCCGCGGCGGCGGGCATGCCGCCGGGGCGAGGCTATCGGGTTCTGGTGGGATCGGCCATCGTCCTGGGCCTTGCCGTGATCCTGTTCGCATTGCTGAACGGCGAGTTGTTCCGTCCGGTGAGGGAGTCGATCGAAGCCGGGAATCTGAACGCCTTTCTTCTGAAGCCGAGCCTGATCTGGGTGGCGATGGGGCTGTTGATGCTGGTGGTGCGCACCTTGCTCTGGTTTCTCTATCGGCCGTTCAATTCGGCCACGTTTGAATCGGCGCCCGCCATGACCGTGGTGATCCCGGCCTACAACGAGGGGTCGATGGTCGAACAGTCCATCGAGTCGGTCGCTGCCGCGCGCTATCCGCGGGGCCGGCTCGAGATCCTGGTCGTCGACGACGGCAGCACGGACGATACCTGGACATACATTCAACGCGCGGCAGCGCGCCATGAGGGTCTGGTTACGGCGGTGAAGCTGGAGCGCAACCAGGGCAAACGCGTTGCGCTCGCCACGGGTTTTCGCGCGGCGCGCGGCGAGATCCTGGTGACGATCGATTCGGACAGCGTCATCGAACCCGGTGCGCTGCTTGCGATGGCGGGCCCGTTCAGGGACCCGCGCGTGGGCGCCGTCGCGGGAAAGGTCGCCGCATTCAATCGGGATCGCGGGATCATTCCCCGTATGCTGCACGTGCGTTACGTTCTGTCGTTCGATTTTCAGCGCAGCGTGCAGTCCACCTACCGCACGGTGTACTGCTGTCCGGGAGCCCTCGCCGCGTATCGGGCGAGCGTCGTGCGCGAGATCCTGGAGCCCTGGCTCGCGCAGCGATTCCTCGGCGCGCGCTGTACTTACGGCGAGGATCGCGCCCTGACCAACGATATCCTGGATCGTGGCTTCGATACCGTCTACCAGGGCAGCGCCGTTGTCCATACGCTGGTACCGGATACCTATGCCAAGTTGTGCAGGATGTATTTGCGCTGGGACCGCAGCTATGTCCGCGAAGAGCTCCGCTTCGCGCGCATCGTCTGGAAGCGGCCCCTGGTTCCCATGGTGTTCGCATTGATCGAAAAGCTGATCACCAATTTGCGCTTTCCCGTCGCCTGGACGGCGATGGCGATGCTCGCGGTGATCGCGGTGTCCGACCCGATGGCCCTGGTGCGGGTACTGCTCGCGATCGGGGTCGGAGCGGGCTTCTACATGCTTTACTACGTCTACACGGAAAGATCGATGCGGTTCGTGCACGGCATTCTTTATGCCTACTTCGCATTCTTCTCCCTGTGGTGGATCTTCCCCTATGCCGTCCTGACCGTGCGCTCACGCTCGTGGATGACGCGCTGACGGATCCTTGCAGGGCAGCCGCGTGCTCGTCTTGGGCATCGCCTACAAGAAGGATGTCGGCGATATGCGCGAATCCCCGGCGGTCGAATTGATGGAACTGTTCGCGGCCAAGGGCGCTCTGGTCGATTATTCGGATCCGCACGTTCCGGTATTTCCGCGTATGCGCAAGCATCATTTCGATCTCCGCAGCGTCACTCTTGACGCGAACAATATCGGCGCCTACGACCTCGTGCTGCTCGCCACCGATCACACCCGGTTCGACTATCCGCTCATCGGGCGCCATGCGCAGCTCATCGTCGATACGCGGGGCGTCTTTCTGCAGCCGGCGGGCAATCTGGTGAAGGCGTGATCGGGCGCGATCGATAGCGACCGCTGTGCGGGAACCCCGGGCGCGGTTGGGAGCACGCGCCGGTGGGGCGGCGCCCAACCAACCTCGGGTGCGCAGATGAATGGATTCGGCTAAAGTGGCTGCCTGACCGCCCGGCCTGGTTGGTTCCAGCGGACGGGATCCGTTGAACGCTGTTTTTCGAACGCCTGAGGAGGAGTCGATGAAAAAGATGTTGATTGGTCTGGGCGGTCTTGCCGCCGTCTTGCTTGCCGCCATGCCCGCGTATGCCGGGGACACCATCAAGATAGGGCTGATCCTGCCCTATTCCGGACAGTTCGCGGATACGGCCACGCAGATGGACAACGCCATCAAGCTCTACGTGAAGCAGCATGGCGACACCGTCGCCGGAAAGAAGATTGAAATCATTCGCAAGGACACCGGTGGCATCGCGCCGCCCGTCGCCAAGCGCCTGGCGCAGGAACTCGTCGTACGCGACGAGGTCGACATTCTCGCGGGCTTCGTCCTTACGCCCAATGCCCTCGCGGCGTCCGACGTTTCGGTGGAAGCGAAGAAGTTCATGGTGATCATGAATGCGGCGACTTCGATCATCACCACCAAGTCTCCCTATTCGGCGCGCACCGGAGTGACCATCCCGCAGCTGAATGAAGCCTTCGGCGGCTGGGCCTACCGGAGCGGAATCCGCAAGGCCTTTACGATGGTTTCGGACTACGGCCCCGGCCACGACGCGGAGGGGGCGTTCCAGCGCGGTTTCAAGGAGGCCGGTGGAAATATCATCGGGTCGGTGAGGTTCCCGGTCGCGAATCCGGATTTCTCGGCATTCGTGCAGCGTGCCAAGGATGCGAACGCCGACGCGATCTACGTCTTCGTACCCGGCGGTGTTCAACCTGCGGCAATCGCGAAGGCGCTGGCCGAGCGCGGCATCGACGCGCGTAAGCACAAGGTGTTCGGTCAGGGCGAATTGACCGACCCCGCGGCCTTGAAGAGCATGGGGGACGCCGGCCTGGGAATCGTCACCGTTCTGCACTACGACTACAACCACCAGTCGGCGCTGAACAAGACCTTCACCGGAGCCTTCGAGGCCGATTACAAGCGGGTTCCCGATATCTACTCGGTCGGCGGCTACGACGGCATGCACCTGATCTACGAGGCGATCAGAAAGGCGGGGGGCAAGACCGATGGAGACAGCCTGATCGCGGCAGCCAAGGGCATGAAGTGGGAAAGCCCGCGCGGACCGATCTCGATCGATCCGGAGACCCGCGATATCGTTCAGACGGTCTACGTCCGACGGGTGGAAAAGGTCGGCGGCGAACTGCGTAACGTCGAATTCGACAAGATCGACAACGTCAAGGATCCGGTCAAGGCAAGGATGAAGAACTAGCCGGTCGGCCGGTTCGATCGTCGGCCGCAAAGGTCGGGGGCCGTCCGTGCTCGGGTCATTCTTCGGCGTGGTGTTCGACGGATTCGCCTACGGGATGCTGCTGTTTGTCCTGTCGGTGGGTCTGTCGGTCACGCTCGGAATGATGAATTTCGTCAACCTGGCGCATTGTGCGTTCGCGATGCTGGGCGGCTATGTCGCGGTGACGCTGATGAACGGTTTCGGCTGGCCGTTCTTCGCCACGCTGCCGGTCGCATTTGTCGCGGCGGCGGTGGTCAGCGTCGTGCTCGAGCGCACGCTCTACCGCCGCCTGTACCGTGCCACCGAACTCGACCAGTGCCTATTGACGATCGGGATCGTGTTCGTCGCGATCGCGGGGGCGGCCTACGTATTCGGAACGATTCAGCAGCCGGTGCAACTGCCTTCCTACCTGCACGGCTCGGTGACGTTCCTGGGCATCAATTTCGCCGTGTACCGGCTGTTCCTGATCGTTACCGCGCTCGTGATTACCGTCGCGCTCGTGACCTCGATCGAATTCACGCGTTTCGGGGCTCGTGTGCGGGCAGCGGTCGACAACGAACGCATGGCGCGAGGCCTGGGAATCAACGTCGACCGGACCTTCGCCATCACCTTTGCGCTGGGGAGCGGGCTCGCCGGTCTGGGGGGCGCGCTCGCCATTGAAATGGTCGGCCTGGAACCCGGATTCGCGTTTTCGTATCTGATTTACGTGCTGATTGTGGTGTCGGTCGGCGGGCTCGGCTCGATACGCGGATCGTTCGTAGCGGCCGCCCTGCTGGGCATTAGCGATTCGGCAGGGAAGTACTACGTTCCCCAGCTCGGCGCCTTTCTCATTTACCTGGTCATGCTCGGGCTGTTGATGTGGCGCCCCGGCGGCCTATTCGGGAGGCGCTAAGCCATGACGGTTGCTTCCGCCGCCCGCCCCCTCTACCTGGATGGGCGGGACCGCTGGCACGGCATCGAGATCGCATTCTGGCTCGCGACGCTGTTGCCGTTCGTCCTGTTCAAGTCCTATCTGTCGCTCGCCAGTCAGGTCGCCATTACCGCGTTGTTCGCGCTATCGCTCGACCTCATCCTGGGTTACGCGGGAATCGTGTCGCTGGGGCACGCCGCGTTCTTTGGACTGGGCGCGTATTCGGCCGGTCTGATCGCGAAGCACGGCTGGGGCGAACCGCTTACCGGGTTGATATTGGCCAGCGCGATCGCGGGCCTGGCCGGCTATGCGGCGAGCTTCATCATCGCGCGCTTTCGCCACCTGGCATTGATCATGATCACCCTTGGGCTGAGCCTGGTGCTGCACGAAGCGGCGAATAGCGCCTCATGGCTCACAGGGGGCGCCGACGGACTGCAAGGGGTGCGGATGTGGCCGTTGCTGGGATACTTCCGGTTCGACCTGTACGGAACCACGGCCTACGCGTATTCGCTCGTAGTCCTGTTCCTGGTATTCCTCGCGGCGCGTCGTCTGGTACATTCCCCGTTCGGGCTCGCGCTGCGCGGCATCAGGGAAAACGCGTTGCGCATGCCCGCGATTGGCGCACCGAGCCACGCCCATATCAGGAAGATCTACACCATTGCCGCGGTCATGGCCGGTGTGGCCGGTGCATTGCTTGCGCAGACCACCTCGACCGTGTCGCTCGAAGTACTGAGCTTTCAGCGCTCGGCGGACGTGTTGGTGATACTGATCCTCGGTGGCGCCGGCAGGCTCTACGGAGGCATACTGGGTGCGGTCATTTACATGGTCGCGCGTGACCAGTTTTCCGGGATCAATCCGCAATACTGGTATTTCTGGATCGGCCTGCTGCTCATCGTGGTGGTGATGCTCCTGCCCAACGGTATTCTGGGCGGGCTCGCGCGATGGAGCGCAATCTGGCGGCGCGGGCGGCGATGACGGTTGCTGCCCTTTCCGCGAGCGGCTTACAAAAGGCGTTCGGATCGCTGGCGGTCGCAAGGAATATCGAGTTTGCGCTGCCTCAGGCGGCGCGCTACGCGCTGGTGGGTCCGAACGGCGCCGGCAAGACCACGCTGATCAATCTCCTCACCGGTATGATCCGGCCAGACGGCGGAAAGATCTTCCTCGGTGGCGAGGAAATTACCGCGCTCAGGCCCGAGCAGCGGGTCAAGCGGGGCCTGGTACGCACTTTTCAGATCAATACGCTCTTCCCTCACCTGAGCGCGCTCGAGGCCGTGACACTGGCGGTATGCGAGCGCCGCGGACAAAGCGGCGACTGGCGGCGGCGGCTGACCGGGCACCGGGACGCGATCGATGAAGCCTATGACCTGCTCAACTCGCTCATGCTCGGCGAGCATTGCTACCGGTTGACCCGCGAGCTCGCCTACGGGCAGCAGAGGTTGCTCGAAATCGCGCTGGCGCTCGCCACCCGGCCCAGGGTGCTGCTGCTCGACGAACCCGCGGCGGGTGTTCCGCAGGACGAAAGTGCGCAACTATTTTCGGCTATCGCGGGCCTGGCGCAGGATATCAGCGTGTTGTTCATCGAGCACGACATGAATCTCGTATTCCGCTTCGCCAGCCGCATCATCGTGATGGTGGGGGGCGGCATCCTGGTCGAGGGCACGCCCGCCGAAATCGCGGCGAATGCGCGCGTTCGGGAGGTCTATCTGGGGAAAAGGTCCCATGGCTGAAAGCCTTCTTGTTCTCGAGGGCGTGCGCGCCGGCTACGGAGATGCGGTGGTGCTGGACGACGTTTCACTCGAGGTGCGTGAGCACGAGAGCCTTGCCGTTCTCGGCCGCAACGGCGTCGGGAAGAGCACGCTGCTGCTCACCATCATGGGTTACACGCAACTGAGCCGTGGCAGAATCCTGTGGCGCGGAGACGATATCTCGCGGTTGGCGCCGCACCAGCGTCCGCAACGCGGACTCGGCTGGGTCGCGCAGGAGCGCGAGATCTTCCCGTCGCTCTCGGTGGAGGAGAACCTGACGGTCGCCGCGCGGCCGGGACGATGGGATCTCCAGGCCGTGTACGGTCTCTTTCCGCAACTCGCGGATCGCCGCCGTGCGAAGGGCAACCATCTGTCCGGCGGTGAACAGCAGATGCTCGCGGTCGGACGCTCGCTGATGCTCAATCCCGCGCTGCTGCTGCTCGACGAGCCGCTGGAGGGCCTCGCGCCGATCATCGTCGAGGAACTGACTCGCGCGATCGCGCGGATGACGGCCGAGGAGGGCGCGACCATCCTGCTGGTCGAGCAACACGCCGACATCGCGCTGGAACTGACCGATCAGGCCGTGGTGCTGGAGCGGGGTGCCGTCGTCCATCGCGCACGCTCGGGAGAGTTGCAGCGCGATGCCGCGCTGCTCGACCGGTTCATCGGGCTGAAGCTGGTCGAGTCGGAAGCTGCCGGCCAGACGTGATTCCGGCCTAAGCACGTCACGCCGTTATGGAGCGTCTGCGTGAGTTTCGCGCGGCTCCGCCGGCACCCCGTCAAAGTCCGAGCAGCGACAGTTGCGCGTTCGGATAGCGCGCCCCCTGCACCCGGGTGTCGTCGATGGCGCGCGCGAGGGCCAGTATTTCCGCGCGGTCCAGTGCGATATCGAGTGCGGCGAGATTCTGGCGCAGGTGGGCGCGCTGCTTGGTGCCCGGTATCGGCACGATATCGTCGCCTTGCGCGAGCAGCCATGCCAGCGCCAGCTGTCCGGGGGTGCATTCCTTTTCGTTCGCCATCGCGACGAGCGGTGCGACGAGCGCGGCATTCTGCTCGATATTGCCGGGTTTGAAGCGTGGATGGTCGCGCCGCCGG
>JAOUFA010000194.1 GCA_029858545.1 Betaproteobacteria bacterium | reverse complement strand
AGATCCTCGTCCTCGATCTCGTGGAATTCGAGCACCCGCTGCACGCGTTCGCCCTCGTCGAGCGCGAGCCAGCTCGCGGGCTCGGGATCGGTGTGCGGGTCGTAGTACTCCAAGCGGCGCTCCGTCAGAGGTTCAGCAGCACTTCGCGCTCGGCGGGCGACGGCTCGAAGCCGCGCTGTTCGTAGAACGCGAAGATCGCATTCACCACCTCCTGCGGTTC
Organism: Betaproteobacteria bacterium; assembly: GCA_029858545.1. GTDB lineage: Bacteria > Pseudomonadota > Gammaproteobacteria > Burkholderiales > SG8-39 > JAOUFA01. The sequence continues at coordinate 6,621 of JAOUFA010000194.1, read as the reverse complement.
GTCGATCACCTGGACCAGATCGACGTCGCCGGGCGCGATCGTCTTTTCCGCCACCAGCGCGTCGCGAAACCAGTCGAGCAGGCCGCGCCAGAACGGGCCGTGCATCAGGATGATCGGCATCCTGCGCGTCTTGCCGGTCTGCACCAGCGTCAGCGCCTCGAACAATTCGTCCATCGTGCCGAATCCGCCGGGGAGCACCACGTAGGCGGTGGCGAACTTCACGAACATCACCTTGCGCGCGAAGAAATGGCGGAACGTGAGGCTGATGTCCTGGTACGGGTTGGCGCGCTGCTCGTGCGGCAGTTCGATGTTCAGGCCCACCGCCGGCGAACGGCCGTGGAACGCGCCGCGATTCGCGGCTTCCATCACGCCGGGTCCGCCGCCCGAGATCACCGCGAAGCCCGCGTCGGAGAGCAGCCGCGAGGTGCGCTCGCCGAGCGCGTAATACGGGGAATCCGGGTCGACGCGCGAACTGCCGAACACCGACACCGCGGGGCGGATCCCCGAGAGGCGCTCGGTCGCCTCGAAGAACTCTGCCATAATCCCCAGCACCCTCCAGGCTTCGCGGGGCGGGATGTTCTTTCCGTCGGCGGGCTTCGGAATCTTGTGGTTGGTCATCGTGTCCGCGAAGAGTCCAGAAAAAACGCTGCTGCTGGTCGATGGGTCATCGTACCTGTACCGCGCCTTCCATGCGCTGCCGGAACTCAAGGGTCCCGGCGGGGCGCCCACCGGCGCGATCTACGGCGTGCTCACCATGCTAAAGCGGCTTGCCGCGGACCACAAGGCGCTCGCGAAAGCCTGCGTCTTCGATGCGCGCGGCAGGACTTTTCGCGAGGAGGAATATCCCGAGTACAAGGCGCATCGTCCGCCGATGCCCGAGGAACTCGCCGCGCAGATCGATCCCCTCAAGGAGGCGGTCGAGGCGCTCGGCTGGCCGGTGCTGTCGGTCGTCGGGGTCGAGGCCGACGATGTCATTGCGACGCTTGTCGAGCAGGCGCGACACGCGGGCTGGCACGCGATCGTCTCGACCGGCGACAAGGATCTCGCGCAGCTGGTCGACGAGCAGGTCACGCTGGTCAATACGATGACGAACGAAGTCCTCGATGTACCCGGCGTGCAGCAGAAGTTCGGCGTGCCCGCCGCGCGCATCGTCGATTACCTCGCGCTGGTCGGCGACGCGGTCGACAACGTGCCCGGCGTCGCGAAGGTCGGTCCGAAGACCGCGGTGAAATGGCTGCAGCAATACGGTTCGCTCGATGAAGTGATCGCGCACGCGGCGGAGATCGGCGGCGCGGTGGGCGAGAACCTGCGCCGCACGCTCGACTGGCTGCCCAAGGGCCGGCATCTGCTCACGGTGAGACGCGATGTCGCGTTGCCGGTGCGGCTTGCCGACCTGCACGAGCGCGCAAGCGATCCGGACCGCCAGCGCGCGATCTACGCGCGCCACGGCTTCAAGTCGTGGCTGCGCGAGCTCGAAGGCGCGCCGGCCGGTGAGCCCGGCGCGGCGCGCCGCACCGCCGCCGCGCCCGCGCCGGCGGCTCCGGCGCCCGGCCTGCCGGCGGGCACGCGGCGCGGCTACCGCACGCTGTACGACGAAGCCGACCTGACGGGACTGCTCGCCGAGATGGCCGAGGTTCCGTTGGTCGGTTTCGACACCGAGACCACCGGACTCGAGCCGCTGGTCGCGCGGCTGGTGGGCATGTCGTTCGCTTACCGCGAGGTCGCCGCGTACCTGCCGCTCGGCCACGACTACGCGGGGATGCCGGCGCAACTGCCGCTCGCGCGCGCGCTCGAATTGCTGCGTCCCTGGCTGGAGAGCCCCGCGCACAAGAAGGTCGGCCAGAACCTCAAGTTCGACTGCCACATCCTCGCCAATCACGGCATTGCGCTCGCCGGCATCGCGCACGACACGTTGCTCGAGTCCTACGTGCTCGAGGTGCACGAGCGCCACGACCTCGGCTCGCTCGCCGAGCGCCACCTCGGCTGGAAGACGATCAGCTACGACGAAGTGACCGGCAAGGGCGCGGCGCGCATTCCGTTCTCCTCGGTCGAGATCGCGCGCGCGACCGAATACGCGGCCGAGGATGCCGACTGCACGCTCGCGGTTCACGACGCTCTCTACCCGCGTATCGCCGCCGACGACAGGCTCCGGTACGTCTACGAGGAGATCGAACTGCCGGTGCTGCCGGTGCTGTTCAGCATCGAGCGCAACGGCGTGCTGCTCGATGCGGAAAAACTCCTCGCGCAGGGCCACCAGCTCGGCAAGGAGATGCTCGAGCTGGAGCAGAAGGCCTATCAGGCCGCCGGCCAGCCGTTCAACCTCAACTCGCCCAAGCAGATTCAGGAGATCCTGTTCGAGCGCCAGGGCCTGCCGGTGAAGAAGAAGACACCCTCGGGCCAGCCCTCGACCGACGAGGATGTGCTCGCCGAGCTCGCGCTCGACTACCCGCTGCCGAAGCTGCTGCTCGAATACCGCGGCCTCGCGAAACTCAAGTCGACCTATGCCGACAAGCTGCCGCGCATGGTCGATGCGCGCACCGGGCGCGTGCACACCACCTATTCGCAGGCGGTCGCGGTGACCGGGCGGCTCGCCTCGAACGATCCCAACCTGCAGAACATTCCGATCCGCACGCCGCAGGGCCGGCGCATCCGCGAGGCGTTCATCGCACCGGCCGGCGCGAAGATCGTGTCGGCCGACTATTCGCAGATCGAGTTGCGCATCATGGCGCACCTCTCGGGCGACGAGCGCCTGCGGCAGGCTTTCGCGCGCGGCGACGACGTGCACCGCGCCACCGCCGCCGAGGTGTTCGGCCGCACGCTCGACGAAGTGAGCAACGACGAGCGCCGCACCGCGAAAGTGATCAACTTCGGCCTGATCTACGGCATGTCGGCCTTCGGTCTGGCGCAGAATCTCGGCACCGAGCGCGCCACCGCGCAGGCCTATATCGATTCGTACTTCGCGCGCTACCCCGGCGTGAAGCGCTACATGGACGAAACGCGCGAGCGGGCGCGCTCGCAGGGCTACGTCGAGACCGCGTTCGGGCGCCGGTTGTGGCTGCCCGAGATCAAGAGCGGCTCACCGGGACGCCGGCAGGGCGCCGAGCGCGCCGCGATCAATGCGCCGATGCAGGGCACCGCCGCCGACCTGATCAAGCTCGCGATGGTCTCGGTGCAGCGCTGGCTGGAGGAGGCGAAGCTTCGCACGTTGCTCGTGATGCAGGTGCACGACGAGCTGGTGCTCGAAGTGCCCGAGCAGGAACTGGACGCGGTGCGCGACGGCGTTCGCGCGCGCATGCAGAACGTCGCGAAGCTCGAGGTGCCGCTGATCGTCGACATCGGGGTCGGCGCGAACTGGGACCAGGCGCACTAGGGCGTTCAGGCCGAGGCGGGTTGCTTTTCCGCCTGCCACCGGTCGAGCTTCGCGCGCGCGCCGTTGATCCTGCGATCCATCGCCTGGTCGTGATTCGCCATCTTCGCGCACAGCTCGATCACGTAGCCGTTCGGATCGCGGAAGTAGATCGAATGGATGAACGAATGGTCCGAGACGCCGCGCGTCTCGATGCCCGCCGCGCGGCCCTTGGCGAGCATCGCCTTCAGTACCGGCGCGTCGACTTCGAGCGCGATATGCAGGTCGTAGTCGTGCTGGTCCTTGAACTCGAAGGCCATGTCGGGCGCCTCGAAGAACGCGAGGTAGGAATGGTCGTCGAGTTCGTAGAAGGTATGCAGGGTCCTGGTCTTTCGCCCGCTCTTGGTTTCGTCGATCAGCAGCGTCCCGGCAAGGGGCAGGCCGAGGAAATCCTCGTAGAACCTGCGCGTCTGCTCGGCATCCCGGCAGCGGTATGCGTTGTGATGCAGTTTGCGGATCATGGCGGCTCCTCGCGCGTCGTCGTGGGAAGGATCAGAGTGCCTCGAGCGGGGAGCCCTTGAGCGAAGCGCCGTAGCCGTCGATCACTTCGTTCACCTTCTTCCAGTTCTTGAGCTGCTTCATGTTGCCGAGCCAGCGCTTGACGTTCGGATAGGCCGAGTAATCGCCGCCGGTCAACTCGCCGAGCGCGGCAAACGCCGCGCCGTAGTAATCGGCGATCGTCATCTTGCTGCCGCACAGGTAGGCGTTGTTCGCGCCGAGAATATGATCGTTCAGCACTTTCAACCACGCCTGCGCGCGCTCCTTGCCCCAGGCGATGGTGGCCGCGTGGATCTCGTCGGTCGGGCGCTTGTGGGTCGGGAAGATCTGCGGATAGATGAAGCCGTAGGCGAAGTCGCGGCACAACTGGGTGTTGATCCAGTCCATGCGCTCGTTGACCCGCGCGCGCTCCTTGAGGTCCTTCGGATAAAGCGGCGAGCCGACCTTGTCGGCCAGGTACTTGAGGATCGCCGAGCTCTCGGTGAGCCGGAACTCGCCGTCGTCGAGCGTCGGCACCAGGTGGTTCGGGTTGATGCCCTCGTACACGGGCTGGAAATGCTCGCCGGTGAACAGGTCGATCACCTGCAGGTCGCAGGCGACGCCGTTCTCGGCGATGAACAGCGCGATCGGACGGCTGGTGGTCGACGCGGGGTGGTAATAGAGCTTCATGATCGGTTCTCCTCCGTGGTGGTTCGATTGCGGCCGTTGATGACCGCCGTGCGGTGAGGGTTCGCGGCCCTTCGAATGCGGCTCTCGGAAAACACCGTCGGCGGCCGCTTATTCCCGTCGCGATCCGCCGCCGCGCCATCGCGAGCGGTCGTTGCGCGCACGACATCGGGAGCGGCGGCGTGCCCCGCCTGCGGCTTTGCGCGGGAAGCCGATTCTGTTCCTGCGGTCGCGGCGTTGCAATCGTTTCGCGTCGCCTCCCTCCGGCGCCGCCGGACCGACGCGACGTTTCGATGCCCGAGCGGGTTCGACGAGCGCCGCGAGGCCGCTTCATCACCCTTGGCGTACCAGGGGAATCACGCTGACGGCGGCGCGCGCCGCGTCGCGCCCTCAGGCGGGGAGCCCGTGCGCGTCGCTCGGAAACTCGACCCAGAAGGTGCTGCCCGCTTGCTGCGCCGAGACGAAGCCGATTCGTCCGCCCATCATTTCCGTCAGGCGTTTGGTGATCGCGAGCCCGAGCCCGCTGCCCTCGATCGGTCCGGTCTCGGCACCCAGACGCGAGAACGGCGAAAACAGATCCTTCTGGCGCGCCGCCGAAATCCCCCGCCCGGTGTCGGCGACGCTGATGCGGAGATATCCATCGGCGCGTGCCTCGCAGTTGACCGTCACCGTGCCCGAAGGACGGTTGTACTTGACGGCATTCGAGAGCAGATTGATCAGCACCTGCTTGAAGCGCGTGCGGTCGACGCGCAGGCGGTGCGCTGCGGCCTCACCGCCCACCCGGTGCAGCCGCACGGCCTTGTCGCGCGCGAGCGGCTCGATCATTCGCAGGCAGCTCTCGATCGCGTCCCCGGCGGACACTTCCTCGAGCCGCAGGCTGAGCACGCCGGCCTCGATCGCGTTCATGTCGAGCACCTGGTTCACGAGCAACAGCAGGTGCTCGCCCGCGTCGGCGATATGCCCGATGAACTCGGCCTGATGCGTGGTGAACGGAGATTGGCGATCGATCCTGAGCACCTCCGCGGCGCCGATGATGGTGGTGAGCGGGGTGCGCAGTTCGTGGCTCATCGAGGACAGGAACTCGGTCTTCGCCCTGCTCGCGCGCTCGGCGCTGTCGCGTGCGGCACGCAGCTTTTCCTTCGCCGCGCTGCGGTCGCGCAGCACCAGCGCCGCGGCAAGCACGATCACGATCACCGCTCCGCACATGCTCACCAGCATCAGCAGCGGCGCCGCGTCGCCCGGCACCGCACTCGGCGGCAGCGCATCGGAGACGGTGGCGACGTACAGCGCGACGAGGACCGCGGTCATCAGCCCGCCGATCGCGAAGAGAATCACGCTGTTGCCGAAGGTCGCGAGCAGCGCCAGGTTGGCGAGAAAGACCGGCAGCGCGACCGACGCGATGCCGCCCGTCGCGTACGCCCACAGCGCGACGATCGCCACGCCGGCGACGTTGGTCGCGAGCAGCCCCGCGGTGATGCTGCCGGTGGCGCGGATCAGCAAGGCGCCGAGCAGCGGGGTGACGATCGCGCCCGCGAACGCCGCGTACTCGAGCACCGATAGCCGGCCGCGTGCGAGCAGGTAGGCCGCGAACATCACGCCCGCGACGAGCGAAATCGAAAACAGCGACTTCGCGATACCCTGATGGCGCACACGCCGCAACGCGTCGTCACGCGCGCCGCGGGGCACGAGCCAGTCGAATGGGTTCAGGATGCGAATCTCCCGGCCTGGAAAGCAACGAGGGGGCGCCACCCCCTCGTGCGATGCCTTCCTTGCCGCCGCGCCCGCCGACGGGGCGGGGCGCGGCGCGCGGCGCTATTGCGGCTGGATCTTCGCCAGTTCGGCGTAACGGCGCCAGCGCTGCGCGTCGCTTGCCATCAGCGCCTGCATTTGCTCGGGCGATCCGGGGAACGGATCGAAGGCCGCACGCGCGAGAAACTGACGGGTGTCGGCCGCGGCGGTGATTTCGTTGAACCAGCCGGCGAGTTTCTCGACGATCGGCCGCGGCGTTCCCGCGGCCACCACCACCCCCCACCAGGGCGAGACGTCGTTGT
>JAOUFA010000193.1 GCA_029858545.1 Betaproteobacteria bacterium | reverse complement strand
TGAACTGCCAAAGTCCGGAGGCATGTGCCCGCGAGTAGGCCATCGGATTGAAGGAACTCTCGATCATCGGCAGCAGTGCGAGCTCGGTCGGCATGCCGCGTTTTTCCAGTTCCTCGACGATGTAATAGAGGTACTTCCGGCTGCGTTCGAACAGCTTGTTGAGGTAGTCCGGCCGCGCGACGTACCAGTCGATCTTCGACTGAACCAGCGAGTCGTCCAGGTCGGGCATCGCGAAACCGTAGCGGATGCGCTGCCAGAGGTCATCGGCGGCAAGCGTGCGATCGATCGTCTTCAGTCCGCGTAGTGGGTCGCTGATTTGCACGCGCTCACCCTCGAATGGAGGGGGCGGCGCGGAAGGGGCACGAGGGGGCGCGGCAGTGGGGGCAATCGGGAGTGCGACACGCGGCAACCCACTCGGGGCTGGGGCCGGCGTCGAAGGTTCGGACAAAGGCGCTGCGGCAGGAGCGGCCGCCTGGCTGAGGGAGGGGGGGGGTATAGGCCGCGCGTCGGGCAGCGAGGGGGCCGCCGCAAGCCCTCCCGCCTCGGGTTGCTGGCTCGCAGACGAAGGCTTTGCACGGTCGGTTCGCGCGAAGGGCGCTACCTCGGCGGCCGCCACCGCATCCTGCGGGAGTTCGGGAAACTGCGTCGCACAAGCCGACAACAGCGTCGCGGCGACAACGATAAGCGAGCAGGTGCGGAAGCCTTGCATGAGCGTCAGGCGCTCCTGAGTGGGGACGGTAGCGATGTTAGCCACGGATCGGAGGCGGGTCAAAGAAGAACTCCCGCACCGGGGGTCAAATTGCGTCAAAGAGCGGAATTGAGGGGGGCGAAGGCCACAATTCGCGGCTTTGGCGCAATTCGACGGCCGAGCCCGATGGAACCTCAAAATCCGTTCTTCCATTCACGGATCGCGGCGAACACCGCGACCGGATCGGCGATCGGCTGCCCCAGCCGGCGCATCGCCGAGGCCGCGACACTCGCCTCGTGGCAGCGCAGAAACGGGTTGGTCGCCTTTTCCTTTGCGATCGTCGAGGGCACGGTGGGGCGTCCGGCCTCGCGGCTCAGCCGATCGGCAGTCTCGCGCTCAGCGAGCGCCGAATTATCGGGCTCCACGGCGCGCGCGAAGCGCAGATTGGCGAGGGTGTACTCGTGCGCACAGTACACCCGCATATGCCCGGGCAGGGCCGCAAGTTTGCTCAGCGAGGCATGCATTTGCGCGGGCGTGCCTTCGAATACCCGGCCGCAGCCTCCTGCAAAGAGCGTGTCGCCACAGAAAAGGAAATCCGCGCCATAATAGGCCACGTGACCGCGTGTATGGCCGGGGATTTCGAGTACAGACAGAGAGACCGCCGGTCCATCGAGGGTGACCTGATCACCTTCGGCGACCGCATGCGTGATCCCGGGAATCGGTTCGTTGCGCGGACCGTAGACGGGCGCCGGATGCGATTCGAGCAAATCCAGGACTCCGCCGACATGGTCCGGATGGTGGTGCGTGACGAGAATCGCAGCGAGACTGAGTTGCTCACGGACGAGATAATCCACAACCGGGCGCGCATCACCCGGGTCGACTACGGCGGCGCGCGACTCCTCCTGAATGACCCAGATGTAGTTGTCCTTGAATGCTTCGATCGGAACGATTTTCAGCATGGTGCGGCCACCCTACCAGTCTTTTGTGTCCGGAAACAGCGACAAGTATAACGGTTTGCGCTCTTCGCTCGTCGAATGGTGCGGCAGTCCACAGGGTCGCTATGTCCTCGAATGGGAGTCGGCGCAGTTCGGCCGTGCAGTGGAGGACGTATTCGGCTTTCGTGCGGCGCAACTGGGGTTGCCGCACCTCGACATGCTGCGCAGCAACCGCATTCCGTTCCGCTTTGCTCTCGCCCTGGAGCCTGGCGCCGCGGTCGCGGCCGATCCGTTCCAGCTACCGCTAGCGTCCGAGAGTCTCGATCTGCTCGTCCTGCCGCATACGCTGGAATTTCACGCCGATCCCCACCAGGTGCTGCGGGAAGCCGCGCGTGTGCTGCGCCCCGAGGGGCAGATCGTGATTTCCGGGTTCAATTCTCTTTCCTTGTGGCGCGTGCGGCAGATGTTCGCCGGACGCGATGCGGGCGCTCCCTGGAACGCGCGTTTCATCAGCCTGCTCAAGCTGCGTGACTGGCTGCGACTGCTTGGGTTCGAGTTGAATGGCGGACGGTTTGGCTGCTATGCGCCGCCGTTCCGGAGTGCCGAGTGGCTTTCGCGCGTTCGTTTCATCGAGCATGCCGGCGCGCGCTGGTGGCCGATCGCGGGTGGAGTCTACGTGGTGCGAGCGGTGAAACGCGTGCAGGGAGTGATGCTGATAACGCCCGCGTGGCGACGCGAGCGGGCGCGACGGCGCGGGCTTGCCGTGCTGCCGCAGCGCAGAGGGCAATCGGGCTTCGTCAATCGCCGGGGGGAGAAGCGGTGAGCGAGGTTCCGGTCGACATCTACGCCGATGGCGCCTGTCGCGGCAATCCGGGGCCTGGAGGCTGGGGAGCCCTCCTGAGAACCCAGGGCACGGAGAAGGAACTATGCGGCGGCGAGCCGAACACGACCAACAATCGCATGGAACTGACCGCGGTGATCCGTGCGCTCGAAGGACTCAAACGGCGTTGCAAGGTCCGGGTCTACACCGACTCGCAGTATGTGCAAAAGGGCATCTCCGAGTGGATCACCGCGTGGAAGCGGCGCGGATGGCACACCGCGGACAAGAAACCGGTGAAGAACGTCGATCTTTGGCAGCGGCTCGACGAGCTGGCGCGCGGGCACGAGATCGAGTGGCATTGGGTGCGTGGGCACGCCGGGCACGACGGCAATGAACGCGCCGACGCGCTCGCCAATCGCGGCATCGACGAAATGATTGCCGGAGGCTAGATGGCGGGTCGGCAGATCATTCTCGATACCGAGACCACCGGCCTGAACGCGCGTCTGGGTGACCGCGTCATCGAAATCGGCTGTATTGAATTGTTGAGTCGGCGCGTGACCGAGAGGCGCTTCCACACCTACCTCAATCCGGAGCGCGACATCGATGCCGGCGCGGTCAAGGTGCACGGTCTGACGCGCGAATTCCTCGCCGACAAACCGCGCTTTGGCGACATCGCGAAGGATTTTCTCGACTATATTCGCGGCGCCGAGCTGATCATTCACAACGCCGATTTCGACGTCGAATTCCTTGACGGCGAACTGGCGCTCGCGGGACTGGGCAAACTCGCCGAGCATGCCGTGGGGGTGATCGATACGCTCGCCATGGCGCGCGAACTGCATCCAGGCAAGAAGAATTCTCTCAACGCACTGTGCGAGCGTTACGCGATTGACCACACGCAACGCAGCCTGCACGGCGCGCTCCTTGACGCGCGCCTGCTCGCCGAGGTCTACCTTGCACTGACGCGCGGCCAGGAGAGCCTGGTGATGGATATCGATACGCAGGCGGTCGCCGAAGAGACGCGGCGCCTGGATGCATCGAATTTGCAGGTGCTGCGCGCATCAACGGAAGAAGTCGAGGCGCACGAGAGGCTGCTCGACGGCATTGACAGGCAGGCGAAGGCGGGTAGTGTGTGGCGACGCGCCTAGCAGCGCCGGAATAGCCGAGGCGGATCCTGATCGGGGTGACGAATCAATCGGTGCGGCCTAGGGGATGGGAACCGCCTCGATCAGGCGTGTCCCGAGGTCGGCGCGGCGCACGCCGTCGCGCGCCGGCCGCAAGCGGTGCGTCGCCACCCCCGGCAGCACCGCCTGAACATCCTCGGGAATGACTTTGTCGCGCCCTTCGAGAAAGGCCCACGCGCGCGCGCTATGTACCAACGCGAGCGCGGCGCGGGGCGAAAGACCCGTCGCGTAATCGGGGCTGCGCCGCGTGTACTCGACGATTGCCTGGACGTAGTCGAGCAGCGCCGGTGCGACGTGCACGAGCCCGGCGCTGGACTGCATTTCGACCAGTTCGGCGGGCGACATGCACGGCGCTATGGTGGCGAGCAGGTCGCGGCGGTCCGTGCCGGCGAGTAGCGCGCGCTCGGCGTCGCGGTCCGGGTAGCCCAATTCGATGCGCATGAGGAAACGGTCCAGTTGCGATTCCGGTAGCGGGAAGGTTCCCACCTGCTCAGAGGGGTTTTGCGTGGCGATGACGAAGAAGGGCTCGGGCAGTTTGCGCGTCTCTCCTTCGACGGTCACCTGCTGCTCCTCCATCGCCTCGAGCAGCGCCGACTGTGTCTTGGGCGTCGCACGGTTGATTTCGTCGGCGAGGATCACCTGGGAGAAGATGGGCCCCGGATGGTAAGTGAATCCTCCTGCCTCGCGGTCGTAGATCGATACGCCGATGATGTCGGCGGGCAACATGTCGCTGGTAAACTGAATGCGGTGGAAGTGAAGTCCCAGCGTGCGCGCGAGTACATGGGCGAGCGTGGTCTTGCCTACGCCGGGCAGATCCTCGATGAGCAGATGCCCGCGAGCAAGCAGGCAGGCAAGTGCGAGGCGAACCTGGGTCTTCTTGCCAAGGATGATGTTTCCCGCGGCCTCGACCGCGCGATCGATCGGGGCGTGGGCGCTGCTCGATCGCGAGGCGAATTGCGGCGGCTTGATAAGCATGAACATATTGTACCCGCACCGATCGCGCGGGTGGCTGGGAGGTGCCGCCTTTCGGCTATGATTCCGGAACCTTGTCACAACCTGCGATCCTGCATAAGACTACCGGGCAGATCAGCTGATAACCATGAGCACGGCATTCATTTCACATCCCGACTGCCTGAAGCACGATATGGGGGGGCAGCACCCGGAGCGCCCGCAGCGATTGGGGGCGATCGAGGACCAGCTGATTGCCTCCGGCCTGGCGCAGCACCTGTCTATGTACAAGGCGCCACTCGCAACGGATGAGCAACTTGCGCGTGTGCATCCGCCGGAGTACGTGCGCGCGATTCGCGATGCCGCCCCCGCCGAGGGGATGGTGCAGCTCGACCCCGATACGGCGATGAATCCTCATACCCTGCCTGCCGCGCTGCGCGCCGCAGGCGCGGCAGTGTTGGGCGTCGACCTGGTCATGAAGGGGGAGGCGGAGAGTGCTTTCTGTTGCGTGCGCCCGCCCGGTCATCACGCCTGCCGCGCGCGGCCGATGGGTTTTTGTATCTTCAACAACGTCGCGGTCGCGGCAGGCCATGCGATGGCGGTGTACGGCATCGAGCGGGTGGCGATCGTCGATTTCGACGTGCACCACGGCAACGGCACCGAGGATATTTTTGCCGGCGATCCGCGCGTGCTGATGGTCTCGACCTTTCAGCATCCGTTCTATCCGTACAGCGGTACCGAGGAGCCAGCGCCCAATATGGTGAACATCCCTCTCGCCGCAGGCGCGGGCAGCCGGCAATTGCGCGAGGCGGTGACGCACGAATGGCTCCCGGCGCTCGAGGTATTCAGTCCCCAGTTGCTGCTCGTCTCGGCGGGATTCGATGCGCATGCCGAGGACGAGATGGCGATGCTGCGATTCACGGATGAGGACTACGCCTGGGTCACCGAGCGCATCAGGGAAGTCGCCGAGCGCGACGCGCAGGGGCGCATGGTCTCGGTTCTCGAAGGGGGCTATTCGCTCTCCGCCCTCGGGCGCAGCGCGGTGCGCCATATCAGAGTGCTGGCGAGGCTGGACGCACCCGGAAATTAGTGCGGATATTTGTCAGCGGTTCGCTTGCTGCATTGATTTTTTCGTTGAGGCAAGATAGGTTCGCACACCGCTTCAGACCCAATCCGGAGAACCCGAGTCATGATGACCGACGCCGATCGACGCAAGGCAGCCGAGTCCCTGCTGCAGGCCGAGAAAGACCGCAAGCCCGTCTTGCAGCTCTCCAAGACCTGGCCAGATATCACCATCGAGGATGCCTACGCGATCCAGAGTCTGGTGAACGAGATCAAGATTTCAAAGGGTGCCAGAGTGCGTGGCCACAAGGTCGGCCTCACTTCGAAGGCAATGCAGCAATCCTCGCAGATCGACGAGCCGGATTATGGCGTGCTGATGGACGACATGTTTTTTGAGGACGGCGCAAAGATCCCGCATGAGCGTTTCTGCGTGCCGCGCGTCGAAATGGAGCTGGGCTTCGTGCTCGGCAAGCGCCTGAAGGGCCCCGGTATTGGGCTGCTGGAGGTGATGTCGGCCACCGAGTGGGTGGTGCCGTGCATCGAGATCATCGACGCGCGCGTGCAGAACCCGCGCAAGATATTCGATACCGTATCCGACAATGGCGCGGCGGCGGCGGTGGTGCTCGGTGGCCGGCCGGTGCGACCGACAGATATGGATTTGCGCTGGATTCCGGGACTGATGTATCGCAACGAAGCAATCGAGGAGACGGGAGTTTCGGCGGGTGTGCTGGGGCATCCGGCAATGGGTATCGCGTGGCTTGCCAACAAGGTCGGGCGCTTCGGGACGGCCCTTGAACCGGGCCATTTCACCCTGTCGGGGGCCTTCGCGCGCCCGGTATGGGCCGCCAAGGGCGACACGCTGCACGCCGACTTTGGACCGCTCGGCAGCATCGCGGTGCACTTCACCTGATGCGGAGCCAGGAGGGGAAGGCCGCGAGCTCGCCCCGGTCCAAAACACCGCGTCCACCGTATCGCGCCGACCAAGTCGGCAGCCTGCTGCGTCCACCGGAGCTGAAGGAGGCGCGCGCGAAGGTCGAACGCGGCGAGCTGCCCGCGCAGGCGTTGCGCGCGCTAGAGGACCGGCTGATTCGCGAGGCGGTCGCGCGGCAGGAGGGAATCGGACTGGAAGTCGTGACCGACGGGGAATTCCGGCGCGGCTGGTGGAATCACGATTTTCTCGGCCGCATCGGCGGAGTCGAGATCATGGTCGACCAGAAGTCGGTCAAGTTCGTC
>JAOUFA010000192.1 GCA_029858545.1 Betaproteobacteria bacterium | reverse complement strand
AGGGCAAGCGTGTTCCCTCGGGCTGGGTGCAGCAGACCGGCAATCTGCCGCATTCGCAGGCGGTGCTCGCGACCGGCGGCCTGACCTACGACGATGTCGTCCAGGTGCCGGCGGTGAACGTCGTGCGCGCGGCGGATGATTTCAAGTCGGGCAAGCTCGACGTGTTCTTCTTCGCAGTCGGCGCGCCGAAGGTCGCGGAAGTCGCGGCGAGCGTGGGCGGTGTGCGCTATCTGCCGCTCGATACGTTGCCCGGCGCCGAAGCGAAGATGCAAAAGATACGCTCGGACTATTACTTCTCCACCGTCAAGCCGGCCCCGCATATCGCGGGCATCGACAAGCCGACCCAGGTGGAAACGATCGACTTCGTCATCGGTGTCGGCGCGCACGTGCAAGACGAGCTGGTGGCCGAATTCATCAAGGCGATGCGCGAGAACAAGAAGGACCTCGTCGCGGCGCATCCGACCTTCAACCAGTTCAATCCCGACGGCGTCGCCAAGCACCAGCCGTCGCTGCCGTTCCATCCCGGCGCGGCGAAGTATTACAAGGCCACCGGTCTCTGACGCGAGCAAGCAACACGTGTCCGAAATAAGTCCGGAGCTGCCGGCGGGCGGCTCGCGGGCGGCGCGGCGCGTGCAGCAGGCGCTCGCTGCGCTGCTGACGCTGGGTTCGGTCGCCTGGTCGCTCGACCTGTTCCGGGTCGTGGGACTGGTTTTGTTCCCCGAGCAGTTTCTCGCGGGCATCTACGGCATATGCCTCGCACTGATGTACCTGCGCTTCCCGGCGCGGCGCGACACCAGCAAGACTTCGGTGCCCTGGTACGACTACCTGTTTGCGCTGGTCTCGCTGGCCGCCTGCGGCTATGTGGCGTACGAGTTTCCGAGGTTGACCGGACTGGCCGGCTCGGTGACCGCGGAGACGCTGCCTCTCGCCATCGCCCTGTTCGGACTCACCATCGAAGGCGTGCGGCGCACGATCGGCTACTCGCTGGTGGTCATCGTGCTGCTGATCGTCGCCTATGTGCTGGTCGGTCATCTGGTCCCCGGACAACTGGGAACCCACAAGGTGGATTGGACCGATATGCTCGTCTACCTCGGACTCGACAACAACGGTGTGCTCGGACTGGTGCTGCAGATCACCGTCATCGTGGTGATCCCCTTCGTGCTGATGGGGCAGTTGCTGATGCGCTCGCACGGCTCGGAGTTCTTCAACGACATCGCGATCGCGCTGATGGGCCGGCGCCGCGGCGGAGCGGCGAAGATCGCGGTGGTCGGTTCGAGCTTGTTCGGCATGATCTCGGGTATCGCCGCGGCCAACGCCGTGGCGGTCGGCGTGGTCACCATTCCGCTGATGAAGAAGTCGGGCATGCCGGCGCGCCTCGCGGCCGCGGTCGAGGCCTGCGCCTCGAACGGCGGCCAGTTGATGCCGCCGGTGATGGGCGCGGTGGCATTCGTGATGGCCGACTTTCTGCAGCTGCCGTACAAGGAAGTGGCGATCGCCGCGATCCTGCCCTCGGTGCTCTACTATGCCGCGCTGTTCATCCAGGCCGACCTCGAGGCCGCGCGCCATGGATTCGGCAAGGTGCCGGTGGACCAGATTCCGCGCGTGCTGCCGGTGCTCGCGGCCGGCTGGATCTTCATTGC
The DNA here is from genome assembly GCA_029858545.1 of Betaproteobacteria bacterium. GTDB lineage: Bacteria > Pseudomonadota > Gammaproteobacteria > Burkholderiales > SG8-39 > JAOUFA01. The sequence goes on along the minus strand of JAOUFA010000192.1, from coordinate 5,257 downwards.
CCCGTTTGCCGTACTCGTCGGGGCGCTGTTCATTCTGAATTCGGAACCCGAACTCGCGGCGATGTACGCCGCCGCAATCATCATCGTGTTCGGCCTCGCCTTCGGCTATTCGGGGCGGCGCATGAAATTGAAGGATGTGCGGGACGCCATTTTCGAGACCGGGGTCGGGGTATGCGAGATCGTGGTGATTTCGGCTGCGGCCGGCCTGATCATGGGACTGTTTCAGATCAGCGGGCTGGCTTTCGCCTTCGCGGCGTATCTGGTCAATCTCGGCGGTCAGAACCTGCTGCTGCTGCTCGCGCTCGCGGCGCTGGTGAGCATCGTTCTTGGCATGGGCCTGCCCACGCTCGGGGTGTACGTGATGCTCGCGATCCTGGTGGCCCCGGCACTGGTCAAGGTCGGCATCCTGCCGCTCGCCGCGCATATGTTCATCCTGTACTTCGGCATGATGTCGCTGATCACGCCACCGGTGGCGCCCGCGGCCTATGTCGCCGCGGCGATCGCCGGGGCGCCTTCAATGGCGACCGGCTGGACGGCGATGCGCTTTGGCTGGGTCGCGTACATCGTTCCGTTCCTGTTCGTTTATTCGCCGGCGATCCTGCTGAAGGGAAGCGTTGCCGATATCGTCGTCGTCGTGCTGACTTCGCTCGCGGGCATCTGGCTCATCTGCGCGGCGATGGCCGGCTATGGCATGCGCATGCTGGGCATCGCGCGACGCACCGCATTCTTCGCTGCCGGGGTGCTGCTGATGCTGCCCCACCAGGTATCCGGAACCGTGCTGTGGCTGAATATCGCCGGCGCGGCGATCGGCATCGGGCTGGTCGCCTATGAATTTCTGCTCGCCTCGAGACTGAAGCCCGCCCGGGTCTGAGTGCGTCCGGTCACCGGTCATCGCGCGAGGCGACGCGTGGCCGAGAATATTCAGAGCTGAATCGAGTATCCGCCGTCCACCGGAATCTCCGCGCCGGTGATGAAGTCCGATGCGCGGCTCGCGAGCAGTACCGCGACGCCGGCGAAGTCCGTCGGACGTCCCCAGCGGCCCGCGGGCGTACGCGCGACGACCCTTTCATCGAAATTGGGCACGCGTGCGCGCACCCCCGCCGCCAGATCGGTATCGATCCAGCCCGGTGATATCGCGTTGACCTGAATGTTGTGCGTCGCCCACGCCGTGGCGAGGCCGCGCGTGAGTTGCAGGATGCCGCCCTTGCTCGCGGTATAGGGGACGTTGAACGGACTGCCGAAGCTCGCGGTGAGCGAGGCGATATTGATGATCTTGCCCGCGCCCTGCCGCTTCATTTCCGGGAACACGGTCTGCGCGCCGATGAACGCGCCGGTGAGATTGGTGTCGATGATCGAGCGCCATTCCTCGAGTGAATACGATTCCGGGGGCTTGCCCAGCAGCACGCCGGCATTGTTGACGAGGATGTCGATCCTGCCGAACCGGTCGAGGGTCTTCTGCACGATGAGTCCCCAGTCGCGAGGTTGCGTCACGTCGGCTTCGACCGCGATCGCCTGCGCGCCCAGGCCGGTGAGTTTCTGCGCCGCCGCGTCGCTCTTCGCGCGCTTGCGCGCGGCGATCACGACACCGGCTCCCGCGCCAGCGAGGCCCTCGGCGATGCCGAAACCGATACCGCCGTTGCCGCCGGTGACGATCGCGACGCGATCATGCAGGTCGAAGAGATCGTTGGAGATCATCGGGTGCCCCCTGTCTGGTTGATAGGCGCGGCGTTGTTTGAACAGCGCTCGTCCGGACGGTCTTGCATGTCACCGATCTTTCCATTGCGCGCGGTGGCGCTTCCTGCCGCTGTGCGCCATGGCGAGGTGAGCATCGACCGACACTCGCGATCTCGATCGTCCCGTGCGGGGGATTGGCTGCGTTCACGGTCTCCGGCTGCTGAACCATTGCACAAAACGCAACCGTTCGGCGGCCGGAGATCGGTGAATCGCGAAAACGCCCAGGCAAGTGCCACGGCCGGGAATCCCTCTTTCTCTTCAGTCCTGCTCGATCGTGCATACCACCTGCCCCACTTCTGCGTTGTCGCCTTCGGCGACGTGGGGTTCGAGCAGGATTCCGTCGCAGGGCGCCTCCACCTCCATCGTCACTTTCTCGGTTTCGATGTCGTACAGCGGCTCGCCCTTCCTGAAGGGGTCGCCCGCCTTCTTGCGCCACCTGGTAATGGTCGCCTCCTCCATGTTCATGCCGACGCGCGCCAGCTTGAGACCGACCTTCATGGGTGCTCCTCAGGACCGGCCATATTGCATCACCTCCGTGACCGCCGCGGCGATGCGCTGCGTGTCGGGGAAGACGAGTTTCTCGAGCGACGGCGCGTAGGGCATCGCCACGTCGGCAACGGTCACGCGTTTCACCGGCGCGCGCAGCGATGCGAAACCCTTGTCGCAGACGACCGCGGCGATATGGCTTGCGGCGCTGCACCGGTCGCGCGCCTCGTCGACCACGACCAGTCGCCCGGTCTTCGCGACCGAGGCGAGGATCGTCGCCTCGTCGAGCGGCACCAGGCTGCGCGGATCGACGACTTCGACGCTCAGGCCGGATTCCTTTTGCAGGGATTCCGCGGCGCGCAGCGCCGGACGCAGCATCGCGCCGATCGCGACGATCGTCGCATCGGTGCCGCCACGCTTGACTTCGGCCTGACCGAGCGGCGTCAGGTACTCGCCCTCGGGTACTTCACCCTGCTCGCCGCCGCGCCCGCCGGCCTGCAGGAAGAAAGTCGGGTTGTCGTTGCGGATCGACGCCTTGAGCAGTCCCTTCGCGTCGGCGGGCGAGGACGGCACGACGACGTTGATTCCGCCGAGATTCATCAGCAGCGGATAGGGGGTATCCGAGTGTTGCGCCGCGATCGACTTGCCGCCTCCGTAGACGGCGATATAGGTGATCGGCAGACGCAGCTGTCCGCCGGTCATGAAGCGCAGCTTCGCTGCCTGGTTCGCGATCGAGTCGAAACCGGTATAAATGAAGTTGGCGAACATCAGGTGGGCGATCACCCGATACCCGGCGGCCGCGGCGCCGACCGCCATGCCGGTGAGGAGGTTCTCGGATATCGGGGTGTTGCGCACCCGCGCCGGGCCGAACTTCGCGTGCAGGCTCCGCGTATCGCCGAACAGTCCGATCTCGACGTCTTCGCCGAACAGGATCACTTTCGGGTCGCGCGCCATCTCCTCGATCAGCGCGTCGTTGACTGCCTGGATGATGCGTTGCCTGGCCATGCGCCGTCCCCGCTACGGCCGCTGGCCGGAAAACATGTACTCGGAGACCTGCGCGATGTCGGGCAATTCGCTTTGCTCGGCGAACTCGAATGCGCCCTGCACCTGCGCGCCGATGCGCTGCTCGATGCGCGCCAGCGCATCGCTGTCGATGACTCGGTCGGCCTGAAGCCCGCGCGCGAGCCGGTCGATCGGATCGTGTTGCTTCCAATGTTCGATTTCCTCCTGCGAGCGATACGTGCCGCCCTGCAGAAACGCCGCTTCGGCTTCGATGTGTCCGCGCATGCGGTAGGTGCGAGCCTCGATCAGGGTCGGACCTTGCCCGCGGCGCGCGCGGCCGAGCGCGGCGGCGGTGGCCTGCCAGACTTCGAAGATGTCGTTGCCGTCGATGACCACCCCCGGCACGCCGTAGGGTTTGGCGCGGTCGGCGATCACGCCTGCGGTGACCGCGTCGCCCCGGGTATATTCGGAGTAGCCGTTGTTCTCGCACACCAGCACGAGCGGCAGCTTCCACAGCGCGCCGACGTTGAGCGCCTCCATCAGCACGCCCTGCCCCGCCGCGCCGTCGCCGAAGAAACACACCGCGACCGCGCCCTGGCCGTCGAGTTGCGCGGCGAGCGCCGCGCCGGTCATCAGCGAAATGCCCGCGCCGACGATGCCGTTGGCGCCGAGGATGCCCTTGGACACATCGGCGACGTGCATCGATCCACCCATGCCGCGGCAGATGCCCGTCTTGCGGCCATAGATCTCCGCCACCATCGCCTTCGGGTCGCCGCCCTTGGCGAGAAAATGGCCGTGGCCGCGATGCGTGCTCGCGATCCAGTCGGTGTCGGCGAGCTGCGCGCAGACGCCCACGGCGATGGCCTCTTCGCCGATATACAGGTGCACCCCGCCGGGGAGACTGCCCGCCTTGAATTCCTCGCCCAGACGCTCCTCGACGCGGCGGATGAGCAGCATGCGCTCGAGCAGCGCGATCAGGCGAGCGTCGTCGATTTGCGCGCGCGCTTCAACCGGCATTCGGCTCACGTTCGATCTCCGCGATGCGATCAAACGCATCCATGATGCGGCGGTGGCGCGCCTCGACCCAGGGTCGCGGCGCCGAATGGGTCAACACGAAGAACTCTTCATCGCGGATCGCGCGCAGCACGCGCTCGCCGACCTGCAGGGGCGTGAGCCCGTCGGCGATCGTGTCCTTCAGGAAATGCTGCTGCTCGCGCCGGAACGGGCCGCCCAGGCGCGCCGGCCGGTTCTTCGCCGAATCGTAGATCGCGGTCCGGACCGCGGCCGGACAGAGCACGGAAACGCCGATGCCCGTTCCTTCGAGCTCCTGCTCGAGCGCCTCGGAGAGCGCGACCACCGCGTACTTGGTCATCGAATAGGCGCCGGTATGCCATCCCGGGCGCATCTGCAGGCCGCCAATCGAAGCGGTGTTCACGATGTGACCGCCTTCGCCGTGCTTTCTGAGCATCGGCACGAAGCTGCGGATACCGTGGACCACGCCGTAGATGTTCACGCCGATGACCCAGTTCCAGTCTTCCAGCCCGATCTCCTCGAGCGGCGTACCGTGCATCGCCACGCCGGCATTGTTCACCGCGACGTGGAGGTTGCCGAAGGCCTCCTCGGCGCGCCGTGCCGCCGCGGCGACCGACCCCGCGTCGGACACGTCGGTGACGACGGCGATCGCCTTGCCGCCTGCGGTTTCGATCTGCCGCCGCAGATCGTCGAGCGCCGCCTCCTGCACGTCGAGCAGCGCGACCTTCATTCCGGCCCGGGCGAGCGTTTGCGCGATGCCCGCGCCGATTCCCGACGCCGCGCCGGTCACGATCGCGGTCTTGTTCCGCAGGTCTTTCACGTCTTGTCCGGGGTTTTGCTCACGCCGTCACCCCGCCGTCGAGGGGGATCACCGCGCCGGTGAGGTAAGAGGACGCGGGCGATGCGAGAAACAGCGCGAGCCCCTTGATCTCCTCGGGTTCGGCGATCCGGCCAAGCGGTATGCCGCGGCGAAATTCCTCATATACCGCCGGATCGTGCAGCT
>JAOUFA010000006.1 GCA_029858545.1 Betaproteobacteria bacterium | reverse complement strand
AGATGACGATCGATACGGCCACCGCGACGAAGGTTCCGAGCGGAATGCTCCTGCCCGGATCGCGCAAATCGCCGGACATGCTCACTCCCTGGGTAAAGCCGGTCACAGCCGGAAAGAAGATCGCAAATACGATCCAGAAGGGTGGCGCCTCCGCAGGCACGCTTACGCTGCGGGCAAGTTGCGCAGCATCCCAGTGTCCCAGCGCGCCGAGCACGAACGACCCGATCGCCGCGACGAGCAGCCCCATGACGACATACTGAAAACGGGTGGCCAGATCGGCACCGCGCCAGGCAACGACGAACAGCGCCACCACGGCCACGGCCGCGATGCCCTGCGCGAGCCGATGACTGCCCGAGGCGAGCGCCGCGATCGCCTCGCCGAATCCGACGCAGTAAAACCCGATCGACACCGATTGCGCGAGGAATAGCACGACTCCGATCGATCCGCCAAAGCCCAGGCCAAGGGTACGCGAGATGAGGTAGTAGTCGCCGCCGCCCTTCACTTGAAAGTTGGTGGCGATTGCCGACACGGAAAACGTGGTCAGCACGGAGATCAGGTTGGCGAGCAGGATAATTTGCAGCGCGCGTGCGAGCCCCGTGCTCCCCACCACGTAGCCGAGCCGCAGGAACAGAATGATGCCGATGATCGTGAGGATGCTTGGCGTGAAGACTCCGGCGAAAGTACCCAAGCGGGTCGCATGACGAACGCCGAGCGGACCGGCACGGTGCAGGTTTGAAGAAGACATGTGCCGGGGCTTTCTGCGAAATCGAAGTTCGGAGTGGGGGGGTAGCCGGCTTGCCAACAGAGCAAGCAACGCGGGGTCGAGAAGGCCTTGCTGACCGGATCTACGTCGGCTTCATCGCGCCTCGCCCGATCGTGGGAAAGGGCTCAGACTGCTCCGGAACCGTCGATCGATCCCTTGCGCGATGTGCCCATACGGATCGACGATCGCTGGGACTGCGGCGGCCACGCCAAGCGTGGCGGTGAGTTTCACGGGGGGTGTCCACAATTGGCGTCGCGGCCGATCATGCCGTCGTGGAGTACGTCGGGTCAAGGGGTGAAGAGTAGGTATCGGGCGATACCAACTAGTAGATAGTAGACGTCTGCTGCGATGCGGTGAAAGGCGCCGGCGGGGGCGGGGAAGGCGATTCCCTCGGATTTGCGAACCGGCCTGTTGAGCAGGTCAGGGAATTGGGTGTATAAGGCTAAATCTCGCCTAGATCAAAAAAAAACAATTTCTTACCGAGAGGGCTTGCGCAGTGTCTTTCCAGCCTTCCCGGCCTTGAACAGCAACCGCTAAAGGAGCACGCGCAATGGCCGAATACGTCTCACCAGACGCGCGCATCTTCGACGCCGATTTTGACTGGGAAGCCGCGGCGGCACAGGATGCGAAACCCATTAATCCGATCGCGGAACTTGCGCGCGCGCGCGTGTCGCGGCGTGACTTCATCAAGTCGGCGATCGCCTCGGGCGCCGCCGTATCGGCTGCAGGCTATGTCTTCGGCGCCGCGGGTACTGCGCAAGCGCAGTCGGCGAGCGCTGGCGGGCGGCTGGTCAGCCTCAAGGTCAACGGTCAGACACGTCGCGTTGACGTGATGTCGCAGGAAACGCTCGCGTTTACGCTGCGCTACAAGCTCGGCCTCACCGGAACCAAGCTCGGCTGCGACCGCGCCGAATGCGGCGCCTGCACAGTGCTGCTCGACGGAATGCCGACTTACTCGTGCTCGATGCTGACGCTTACAGTGAGGAACAAGGCGATCACCACGATCGAGGGCGTCAAGGGCAAGGACGGCGGCCTGCACCCGGTGCAGAAGGCCTTCGTCAAGGAACTCTCGCCGCAGTGCGGTTTCTGCACTCCGGGTCAGGTGATGTCGGCGGTCGCACTGCTCAAGCACAATCCCAAGCCGACCCGGGACGAGGCACGCCACGCGATGTCCGGCAATCTGTGCCGCTGCGGGGCCTACGAGAATTATCTGGATGGTGTCATGCGCGCGGCGCGGGAGGCATAACATGGCCTACAAACACATCGGTAAGAATTTCACTCCTCCGGATGTCATCGCCAAGGTAACCGGAAAGGCGAAGTACGCCGAGGATTTCCGCGCCGAAGGCATGCTGTTCTGCCGGCTGTTGACCAGCCCCATGCCGCACGCTCGAGTCAAAAACGTCGACGTGTCGGAGGCGATGAAGGTCAAGGGTGTGGTGGCGATCCTGCGCGCAGGCGAGGTGCCGTCGTTCCCGGCGCCCGACCAGTTGATTCTCACCGACGAACCGCGGTTCGTCGGTGATGCGATCCTGGCGGTTGCGGCAACCGACGAGACCGCGGCTGCCGAGGCGATTGCGAAGATCAAGATCGATTTCGAACCGCTGCCGTTTACCGTCGATCCGCTGGAGAGCCTGTTTCCCCGTGGACCCGACGCGCGCACCGACGGCAATGTCGCCAACGTCCGACTCAAGCTGCAGACCGTTAAATGGGACGCCAAGGACTTCGCTGCGGCCGGCGACAGCAAGCTGCCGATGGGCAAGCCGGCCGAAGAATGGACCTACGGCGATGTGGAGGCCGGGTTCAAGAAGGCCGACCTGGTGATGGAAGAAACCTTTGTCACCGCGGGCTACGCCCATCATTCGATGGAGCCGCGCTCTGCGATGGCATATTGGCAGAACGGCAAGTGCTACGTGCACGGCTCGTCGCAAAGCCAGCAATACATGATTTTCGGCCTCGCCCGCTACATCGGCATCAAGCCCCAGGACCTTGTCTACATCGCGGAGTTCTGCGGCGGCGGATTCGGATCCAAAGGCGCGCCTTATCCAATCATGGCGGTCGCGGCGCACATGTCCAAGAAGACGGGGCGCCCGGTCATGATGCGGATAAGCCGGGAGGAGGAGTATTTCCTCGGCTCGGGCCGGCCCGGATTTCAGGGCTGGGTCAAGCTCGGCTTGCGCAAAGACGGTCGCATTCTCGCGGCGGACCTGTACGTGGTCCACGACAACGGTCCCAACACCGGGTTCTGGGATTTTCGCAACGCCGGCCACGCGCTGCAGTTGATATTCCAGCCCGAGGCGATGCGCTGGCGGGGGATCTCGGTGCTCACCAACACGCCTGCGCGAGGACCTCAACGCGGCCCCGGCGAAAATCAGACTGCCGCCGCCATAGAGCCCATCATCGACAAGGCGGCGCGCAAACTCGGGTTGGACCGAGTCGCAATCCGCAAGATCAATGCACCTGACAATGATGCCAAGTTCGGTCACGAGCAAGCGCCGGTGACCAGTGCCTACCTGCGGGAGGCGCTCGACAAGGGAGCCAAGGCATTCGGCTGGGACAAGAAGGTCAAGGAAAGCGGCAAGCGGACCGGCTCAAAGGTGATCGGTGTTGGCGTCGGATCGGCGTTCCATACGGGCGGCGCACACGGCTTCGACGGCTTGGTGCGTATCACTCCGGACGGCAAGCTGCACGTGCATTCGGGATGCGGCAACCTGGGAACCTATTCCTATGCCGCGACACCGCGTGCGGCGGCGGAAGCGCTTGGCGCCGAATGGTCGGACATAATTATTGAACGCGGCGACTCGAGTCGTGGATTGCCCTTCGTTCTCGGCCAGTTCGGATCCAATTCGACGTATACCCAGACACGCACCAACTGGGCAGCCGGCATCGACGCCAAAACCAAGCTGCAGGAAATCGCCGCCATGGATCTCGGCGGAAAGCCGGAGGACTACGAGGTGGCGAGCGGCAAGGTCTTCGCGAAGGCAAACCACGCCAAGTCGATGACCTGGGCCAAGGCAGCCCAGCGCGCCATCGCGCTGGGCGGAAAGTTTTCCGGCAAGACCATCCCGGACGATCTCAATCCAATCACCAAGGGAGCGGTCGCACAGCTTGCGGGATCCGGTCTGATAGGCGTCACCAAGGACAAGTTGCCCTCGGTCGGCGTGGTGACGTCGATGGCATCGGCCTTCGCCCGGGTCTCGGTGGACATCGAAACTGGTGCGGTGGAAATCCTCGATTTGGTCAATATTGTCGACTGCGGGACCGTGGTCCATCCTCAGTCGCTGCAGACGCAGATCCGAGGCGGCAGCATCATGGGCATCGGCATGGCGCGCCTCGAGCGCTACGTCTACGATCCCAAACTCGGACTTCCCGCCAACGTAAGCCTGGATCAGTGTAAGCCGCCGAGCTATCTCGATGTGCCGGTGTCGATGACCGTCGACGCGGTCGGCTTGCCCGATCGCTATAACCCGGTGGGAGCGAAGGGTGTCGGCGAGCCATGCCAGGGATCAGCGTCATCAGCCATCCTGTGTGCCATCTCGGATGCTTTGGGAGGTCATTTGTTCAACCGGACTCCAGTTGTAGGCGACATGATCATCAACGTCGCTGCGGGAAAACCGCAATCGCACAAGCCTCTCCAAGTCAGCACTCAGTGAACGCGAGGGTCACATGATAAAAGACATGATGTCGAGCTTCGAGCTTCACCAACCCGTCAGCATCGGTGACGCGCTGGCCCTGCTCAAACGCAATGGCAAGGACGGTTGGGCAATGGCAGGCGGCAACGACAGCCTGTCGTGGTTCAAGGATCGAGTAAAGAAGCCCAAGGCGGTGATTGACCTTACGGGGATCGCCGAGCTGCGCGGCATCCGCGAAACCGCCGATGGAATCGAGATCGGCGCGCTGACGACGCTCGCCGAAATCGAGACCAATGCGATCGTCAAGCGCAAATTCGGGCTGCTGGCGAAAGCCGCCGGGCACGTCGCCAGCCCGCAGATCCGCAATACCGGGACCCTCGGCGGCAACGTCTCGCAGGATACGCGCTGCTGGTACTACCGCGCCGGATTGCAGTGCTATCGCGCCGGCGGCAATACCTGCTACTCCGACACGCCCACGGGCATGAACCGCGAGCACACCCTGTTTGAAGCCTCGCGTTGCATCGCCGTGTCGCCCTCGGATGTTTCGCCGGCTCTGATCGCACTGGACGCCAAGATGGTGATACGCGACTCGGCCAGCACACGGGTAGTCAATGCCGAAGAGTTCTTTATCGGGCCGGCAGTGGACATCACTCGCATGACGGTACTCAAGCCCGGCGACCTGCTCACCGCGATCCGGATCCCCAATACCTGGGCCGGGGCGACTTTCTATTTCGAGAAGGTAGCTGACCGCGCGACCTGGGATTTTCCGCTGGTCAACGTTGCCGCCGCAATGAAGGTTAAGGGCGGGGTCATCCAGGATATGCGTATCGCCTGCGGCGGGGTCGAGGCGGCGCCGAAGCGCCTTCCAGTGGTTGAGGATCTGGCCAAGGGCCAGAAGAAGGACGCGGAGATTGCCAAACTCGCCGGCGGAGCGGCGGTGCGGGGTGCCAAGCCCCGCAACTTCAATCACTTCAAGGTCTCGCTGATGCAAAATCTCGTAATGCGAGCCATTCGGGACGCCTGATCGCCGGTGGAACTGCTCCGCGTTAGTCGCAATGCATGGGGCCAGGAAACCCTCGCCGGGCTATCCTGGGACCTGTTGTGGGTGTTTGTCGGGGCAGCCATAGCGTTCATCGTTGTGCACATCCTGTACAAGTGGCTGCTGGAGCCGGGTGGGAACCCGCCTCGTGCAGACGCGGACCGCAACGAATCCAACCTTTAGATCTGAACGGAAATATTACGATGGCAGCCGACGAGGACAGCCCGTCGGACCGATTGATACGGCACCGGCTTGTCGATCGTGTCTACCACTGGACGATGGCGACGTCTGTTCTGGTTTTACTGGGCACCAGCTTTCTTCCCATCGCGGGATTGAAGTTTCCCTGGATTGACGCGCACTGGATCGCCGGAGTCGTACTCTCGGCTGCGGTCGCCTACCATATCGTGCGCGCGCTGACTCGGCAGGACCCGCGCTCGATGCTGATCGGCCTGCGCGATCTGCGCGCCGCCGTTCGGGCGACACAATGGGTGCTGCGCCAGCGCAAGGAAGCGCCGCAACGCCCGGGTAAATATCCGCTGCCGCAGAAGCTGTACCACCACGGCATTGCGATACTCATCCTGCTCGCCATTGTTACCGGAATCCTCATGATGGCGAAGATTGACGGCCCGTTCTGGACCCGCAATCCCTATTTGCTCTCGAGCAACCTGTGGGCGGCGATTTATGTGGTGCACGACTTGGCGGCGATGGCGGTGCTCGCTGGCGTCATGATCCATGTATATTTCGCGATCAGGCCGGAGAAGCTTTGGATGACCCGGTCCATGATTCTTGGCTGGATCACCCGCTCGGAATACCTAGCGCACTATGATGCCGCGTCGTGGAAGGCCGAGCCGGTCGACGAAGGCAAACCGGCAATCAGGCGCTGAGTCATCGCCACGACGTTATCTTTCTAAGGAATCACCCTCTGTGACCGAAGCAACTCGCGCGGCGCTCGTTGAGCGCACTGACGCCATCGAAGAAGCCTATGAATTCATGCTTGCCTACGCGGCGCGGGGTCGCGAGAGCGACGACGCCTCCGATCCCGATGGCGACATTCGCGCATTTCTGGAGCGGGCGAATAGTGCCCTGCACGGGCTGGTCGACGCCGTACTCGCGCGCGTTCTCGCGCTCGGCGTCGATGCCAAGCCGTGGCGCGCCTACCTGGACATTGTCACGGCAGACGCCGCACGGGCAAGCGCCGCGCTGACGTTGGTACTCGCGCAGCCCGGGATCGGCTCGGCGTTGATCGACAACCTGAATGCATCACTTCATTTGCGCTCGCTGCTGACCGATGTCTTTCTGATCGAGTCGGCACTTGACGCTGCCGCGCGGCGTTGAGTGCCGAGCGACGCTTCCCGGGAAGCGTGGTGCTTCCCGCAATGCACGCTTCAAGTGAAAATAGAGCAATAAGAGTCATTTACCGCGCCTGCCGTTCCCAGCAGCATCGTGCATGGCGTGAATTCAGCGCTTTGCGCGGCGATATAGTACGAACGGCTGATAGGCAGGCCGTCCCGGTTGCGCTTGAATGGACCCATTCAACCGGGACCTTTGGACATGGCGGAGTGGCATTACTGCTGGCGATGCGCGGCAACTGTTCCGATGCTCGACGATTCAGAGTGGGCGCAAATCGAACCGCTGATGCACCGAACGATCGGCGACGCGCGCCGAGCTCGGCGCGCGACTGAAGCCGACGGCAGCGCTGCGAGGGCGAGGTTCCACGAAATCACCGGTTACGACGAGTCGCATGTGGGCTCGATCTGGCATCACAAACTGAGTCTCTACGGCCCGCCCTGCGCCCGATGTGGAAGACTGTTGCGCACGCCGGCGGCGCACTTCTGCAGCAACTGCGGGGCAGCCGCCAAGCGGGACGCCGCCGCGCAGCAACGCGTGGCCGCAGAGCAGGCGCCACCCGACCGAGACGAGCGGCAATGACGGCGAGGCTGGGCTGTCCCCATTGTGACGCCGCGATGATTTCCGGCTGGCACAGGTTTCACGCATCCTACGCGCTGCCGGCCCGCTGCCCGAGTTGCGGCGGGCTTTGCCTGCTCTCGCTCAGCGCCCAGACCCTGAGATCCCTGGTGTTCGAGCTGCTGCTTTGGAGCAGCGCGCTGCTGGCCCTCGCGTTGCGCAACTGGCTCATCTTCCTTTTCCTCCCCGTTGGGGTCGTCTTAGGGGCCGCGCTTTTCGGGCCCCTCTTTTCTTTCCGTCCCGTCGAGAAGGGCACCGTCGTTGCTGTTCGCCGGGTGGCGATTCGGCAATCCCTGGTGGCCGCGTTCGCGGTGGGCGCAGCCTGGCTATTGCTCGGATCGGAATGAGCGTCCTGCGCGCAGCGAGCGCGCGGGTCCGCGAGACTTCGTTAGCCGTGCAAGCTGTCGTATTTCTCCCGCAACTGGTCCGGGCTTTCGTCAAAATCCGGATTCGGCACGATGCAGTCGGCCGGACAAACAAGCTTGCACTGCGGCTCGTCCTCGGCGCCCACGCACTCGGTGCAACGCAGCGCATCGATGGTGTAAATGGGATCTCCCACCGCGATCGCTTCGTTTGGGCACACCGGCTTGCAGGCGTCGCAGGCGGTGCAGTTGTCGTTGATCATCAGTGCCATTCGAATTCTCCTTGATTGCTCACGCCGCTACGCGCTGCTGGAGCTCCTGCAGTTTACCGTGCCGGAAGGCTCCCCAGAGCGCGGCACCGATCGCCCCGGCGAAGATCGAATCGGGGTGGTTCCTCGCGGTAAGCCCGGTAATCTTCTCGTTGACCAGTTCCTCCTGCAAGGCCGCGAGCAGCCCCACATCGAGCCCGAGTCCGCCGGTGAGCAGGACCGTGCCCTGGGTGATGCCGGTCACCTTGAGAAGTTTCGCAAGACGCGATGCCATCGAGAGGTGGATGCCCTTGAGGATATCCGCGGTGACAATGCCGCGCGAGACCATGTTGATGACGTCGGTTTCGGCAAGGACGGCGCAAATGGAGCTTACCTTCTCCGGATGCTCGGAGGTCTTCGACAGCGTGCCAATCTCCTCCACCGCGACGCCGAGGTAGCGCGCAATGTTTTCCAGGAACTGCCCCGAGCCCGATGCACACTGGCTGGTCATTTTGTACGACAGAACCTTACCGCGCTCGTCGACATAGATCGCACGACCGTTCAGCGCGCCAATGTCCACTACCGCGCGCGCCTCGGGTACGAGGTATACCCCGCCACGCGCGTGAGTGGTCATCGAATAAAAGTGGCCGGTGGCGAACGTTACGTTCTCGCCCTCGCCCGTGGTGGCGGTGTAGGCGATGTCCTCCGGCGAGAGTTTCGACTCGGCCATCACTTCGTCGTAGCACTGCTTGGCGAGCTCCATTGGATCGCGCCGGCGGATGCGCTCGACCCGCTTGCAGAGCCACTGGTGCTTGTCTGCATCGTGGCGAAATACCACGGCCTTCACTGCGCCCGAACCGATATCGATGCCGACAGTATGTATCGTGCTCATGTCCTCGCCTCCGCGGTCTTGCCTTCTTCGAGCACCGCACGCCAGGCGAAGGTTGCGCCGCCCAAGGCTCCGGTGTAAATCGAGTCGGGATCGATGTTGAGTGTCATCTTGCCGTAGTTCTCGGTCACCAGATCATTCAGCGCCTTCACTGCGGCCTCGTTCTTCGCCACGCCGCCGGTAAAGGTGAATTCGTCGCGGATCCCGCCCGAGCGCGCCAGAATCGACATCGCGCGCAGAATGATCGCGCGATGCAGTCCCGCCATGATGTCCTCGCGTTTTTCGCCGAGCGAGAGCCGGTCCCTCAATTCGGCACCCGCGAATACGGTGCAGGTCGAGTTGATGCGGACCGACTTGGTTGCCTTCATCGCGAGCGGCCCCAGTTCGTGCAACCCCATGTTCATCTCGTCGGCGATGTAGCCGAGGTAGCGCCCACAGCCCGCCGCGCAGCGGTCGTTCATCTGGAACGACTCGACGATACCCGCTTTGTCGACCTGGATCGCCTTGGTGTCCTGGCCGCCGATATCGAGCACGGTCGCGGTTTGGGGATACATGACATGCGCGCCCAGTCCATGGCACAGAATCTCCGATCGGACATGTTCCTTCGAGAAGGGCAGGCGCGCGCGGCCGTAGCCGGTGCCGATGACATAGGTTTCCTCGAGTTCTGTGTCGATCACGCCCTGGATGGGTGCGCGGATTGCGTCGCTGCGGCGCGCCGTTTCCGGCATCGCCCTGAAGGTACGCGTCAGTGCCGCAAGAAGATTCTTGGAAATGGAATCCGAGTAGACGCGGTTTTCCACCTCAATGATGGAGCGGTCAAAGACATTCAGCAGGAAGTCGTAACGCAGCCCTGCGTCCTTGGCGACCTGCTCGCTGATCGCAAGGTAGCGGCTACCGGCGATATCGCGGAAGAAGTCGCTCTTTCTATTCGCTCCCGGGGCGAATAGCTCCGGTGCTTCGATGCTCAGGCGCCGGAAGGTCTCCTCGAGCGCGACTCCGACCCCCTTGGACGAGTCGCCAAAGTGCGCCGTTTCGAGATTCTTACCGCACACGCCCCGTAGGTCCGCAAGCTGTTCGAGGAACTGCTCTAGCCGGAAGTCGCGCTCGAGCTGGGCGATGAAGTCCTCCAGCCCGCCGTTCAGCGCCCGGCTCTTCGCGAGGGCCTCGCGAAACAGGTGGAAGCGCGCGTTGACCAGGGCCTCTTGCTTCGCGATTGCCGCGGCGGTGTCGTAGTTGGAGCGCGAGTTGGTGATGCCGCGCCCGATGATATTGCGGTGCTCGTCGATCACCACGCTCTTGGTGGTGGTCGATCCCAGGTCGATTCCGATGAAACAGCGCATGGGCGTCTCTCCTAGTGGGCCGCGGCGGCGACGCGTTTCGCCTTGATCATTTGGAAGTAGCTCTCCAGGCGATTCTTGATGTTGGCCGCCGAGAAGTAGCGCGGATCGACCAAGTCCGATTCGATGAACGCGGCGGGCTTGCCGGTGCGCTTTTCAACCTCTCGCAGAAGAAGCAACTGTCCCGCGGAGAAGCTGTTGCAGCTCTTGATCGAGTTGATAAGCAGTCCATCGGCCTGGTACTCGTCCATGTATTTGCAGATCATGTCAATGCGCTGCGGGAAGTTGAGATTGGTGTAGCAACCCAGGCAATAATCGGCGAGCGACTCGAGCGGATGGTCCGGATCGTGCCGGAAACCGAAGTCGTAGACCCCACCCACCTTCGCATAGGTCGAGGCGACCACCACCGCCCCCTCATCGTAGAACATCTTCCAGAAATCGCGGAAATGAGTCCAGTTGGGCGGTCCTTCGACGATCAGCCGGTATTTCTCGTCGTTCAGTTCACCCTCGGGCGTGACCGGGCCCTTGTTCCCACGCATGCGCTCGGAGACTTCCTGCCAGAGCGTTTCATAGTATCGGGTGGCCTCGGGCATGCCGCGAAAGGCGGTAAAGATTGGCCCGATGTAGTAGACGCCACCGAAATATCCGTCGATTGGACTCGGCCGATGCTTCGCCGAGTGAAGTACCTTGACAAGATTGTCCTCGGCCTTCTGTGATTCGCGCATGTACTCACGCAGCCGGTCGATGTCGAACTTGATACCCGAGACTCGCTCAAGAGTCGGAATCACCTTTTCCTTTAGTTGATTGACGACGTAGGCGCGCATCGCCGGGCTGATCTTCCCATCTCCCTGATATGGCACGTGAAGCATGACCGTCTCGCAATTGTATTTCTGACGTATCAGCTCAAACCATTTCATGAAAGTGAAACATCCGGTGTAGGACAGCAGCAGGATGTCAGGGTAGGGGAGCTTCTCGCCGGTGGGCCCGATTTCACCCTGCAGCATCATTCCCAGGTCGGACTTGACGTAGGTGCACACGTCTTCGGAGTGACCGTCGCGCTCGGCGTCCATGATCAGCTTTCCCGACTTCTTCCGCATGCCGTTTTGCAGCGCATTGGTCTCCGGCAGACTGCGCGCAAAGTTGAAGCACATCAGCAATTCGTTCAGGTTGCCCGGCACGAAGGTGGCGGAGACCTTGCGTCCGGTTTCGTGCGCGCTGGCGAGCTCGGCGTAGTTCCGGTTGATCATCTCCTTCTGCAGCCACATCGAGTCCTCTTTCTGGACCGGGGCAGCGGGCTTCTTGCCGGCGGCAGCCGGAACCATCTTCACAGGGGTATTCATGCGGCGCTCCAGAGTTTGATCGAATCGGCAAAGGTGCCGGCCTGTTCCCGGATCGGTGCCATCTGGCCGGTATTCTCGGCATACTTGAAGGCGGTGTAGGGGATCTTCTGCTTGGCCAGAATGTCTTGCAGCATCGGGCGTTCCAGCAACGCCGGATCGCAGAATGAGGGCGCGGCGAAGATCACTCCCTCAGCACCGCGGCTGCTGACTTGATGCAGCATGAACTTTCCCTTGTCTTCCTTCCGCTCGTCGTATTTTGGCGATGACTGGACGGAGTGGTGCAGGAAAGCCTTCGAAAGTTGCTCGAGTGGATTTCCGCTCGTCGGCACCTCTTCGCGCAACCAGCGCGTGATGAGGATGAAATCGTCGTCCACCACGTAGCAACCTGCCATCTCGATGGATTTGATGAGACTCAAGGGGGGTTGCTCGCAGAACGCCCCGGTGAGCACGACGCGCGCGTTGTCGCGCTTGGGTCGCTTTACGGCTTCGGTCGCGGCAAGGTAGTCGCGCACCAGGACAGTGTGCTCTTCGGGGGGTAGCACGAGTCCCGCGCGCAACACCAGATAGACCTCGGAAGTGGGGGCCTGCCAGGGCTGTTGCGCCCGATAGGTGTAGAGGTCCGCGATCGCCGCGCGGTTTTGGTTGTACACGGCAATCGAGTTGCGAACTTCATCGTCGGTGATCGGTTTGCCGCGCAATTTTGCAAGGTCTTCACGAATCTGCTGCATTTCGTGTACGTAGAATTTGCCACCGATCGAATCCTCGTAATTCTGCGGCACGTCGACGTAGTGAACGTATTTGTCCTTGAATAGGATCTGCCACATTCCGGAAAGGTTGCGTATCACGTCGCAAATCGAGGGAAAGAGCATTCCGTCGAGGCAATCAAGCCTTCCGGTGAGACCCAGTTCGACCGTCGAGCGGGGAATGCGGCATATGTAGCTCTGGTAATAGGCATCTCCCTGAATGACTTCCATCTGGTCGCCGCCGCCGAAGATCCCCACTGGAAGCATGCCCGCTGCATGGACGATTTCGCGCGGTACATAGATCGGCATGTAGCCGATCGCCTTGCGTCCGGGCTGCGCCGCCTTCCACTTCTTGACTTCACCGAAATTCAGGTCCTCGAAGATCGTCTCGCAGCGGTCGATGATTTGCTTTACGTCCATTTCATTCTCCTCGTGGGGCTAGCGGTGCTCGTAAGACGGCGCGCGTTTTTCAAGGAAGGCGTGAAGCCCCTCGACTGCGTCATGGGTAGCCATCAATCCATTCAGGTACAACGCTTCAACTTCGGCGAGGCGTTGCTTGACATGAGCGGCGAATGGCGCGCGCGCGGCGCGCAGCGCCCAAGCGAGTGAAGCGGCACTCTTGGCGGCAAGGTGTCGATCGAAGTAGTCGAGTGCGGCGACGACCGGATCTTCGGTGACCTGATTCGCGAGTCCCCAGGTCAGCGCGGTGGATGCGTCGATCGTGCGGCCGGAATAGAGCAAATCCTCCGCGCGTGCCTGGCCGATGCGCGCAGGAAGCAAACAGGAGGCCGCCGGTGCGAATACCGCGAGTTTCATTTCCGGTTGGCCGAGTTGGGCATCGGTCGCCAAGAAGAGTAAATGCCCCGCAGCGGCGAATTCGAGACCACCCCCGAGGCACTGCCCTTTGACCGCGATCAGAATGGGCCTCGGCCAATCGAGCATCCGTTCGAGGAGCGCATGCAGGTTGCGTATCATCGCAGCGCATTGGTCGGGAAGATGTTCCTCGACGCTCGCGCCAAAGGAGAAGTGTGCTCCCTCGTGATCGATCAGGCAGGCGACAAGACCGCTCGCCTGAGTATGCTCGCGCAGCGCCGCGTCAAGCGCGGCGATCATTTCCGCGTCGATAAGGTTGGCCTTGGGGCGCGCGAGGCGCAATCTCAGCAACGCGCCGTCGCGTTCGAGCCAGACCTTGAGCGGAGCTTCTGCCATGTTCAGGGCTTTCGCTTATTTTTCGGCTGAATCTCGTCGTGTAACGGTCCGACCCATGCCTGACCGGCGGCGAGTTTCTGCCTGAGCAATACGAAGTCGATTTCCCGGTCGTCCTTGTCGCCTTCGTTGAAGGCGGTGAATCCCGAGCGACCCTCGGTCACCATATTGAGTGCGAGCCAGGCGCGGTGATTTTCCTTGTTCCGGTTCCATGCTTCGAGTTTCGGTTTACGCAATTCCTCGATGGTCTTGATCGTGCATTCCGGGAAGGTAAGTAGGAGTTTCGCGCACATTTCCTCTACTTTCGCGTCGAGCAGCGAGAGATCGACCGTTCCTTTTGCGAGAAGCGCTTTGGCCTGCTTTGCTGCATCACCGGTTTTGAAATCGCCGTACACGATACGGCCGTAGTCGTCCGTGATGCGCTGGGTCTCGACCAGGGGGTTGGGCACGAACTTTCCGTCGATCTTTAGCGCCGGAACGACGTCGGCGAGCATTCCCCACTGATGCGCCTTGTGCGCAGAGAAAGGTTCGCACATTACGCAAGCGACCATTGCGCGATCGGCGCCGATGACGGGGGGCAGGAAGTCGGTCGCGCCGCCTATGGGCGCCGATCCGTGCTTGGGTCCTGCCTGGCCGAATCGCGCGAGATCTTGTGCGACCGAGAAGTCGCAGGCGAGACCCAGTTCCTGTCCTCCGCCGATGCGCATACCGTTGACGCGGCAGATCACCGGCTTGTCGCAGGCAAGGATTGCCGAAACCATGTCGTTGAACAGGCGCATGTACTGCCGGTACTCCTGCGGGTGGCCCGCGTAGTATTCCGCGTACTCCTTGGTGTTGCCTCCTGAACAGAAGGCCTTATCTCCCACCGCAGTAAACACCACGCAGTTGACGTCGCGCGAATTGGACGCTGCACGAAAGGCGAGAATGATCCCTTTCACCATGTCGGTCGTATACGAGTTGTACTGGCCTGGGTTGTCGAGCCATATCCAGTAGTTGGATAGTCCGGCAACCGTCTTGCCGTCGGGAGTTCTGGCCGGGCGTTTTTCAATCTTGAGGCCGGGAACGGTGATCTCGGCGAGATTGTGGTTCTTGAGTTGACGTGTTGTAGACATCGGTAAAGTCCTTTCAGGTCTGCGGTACCAGGATTACGCGCTTCGATATCTGGCGGTGATGCACCGCCTCGAAAATCTCATTAATCTCGGTGAGCGGATGCTTCTCGACGAAAGGTTTGACCTTGACCTTTCCCTCGAGCACTAGATCGAGTGCCTTGGGGTAGAGTTCGGGCGGACACCCCCAATTGCCCAGCGCCCTCGCATCGAACGCCATCAGGTTTGATAGTCTCACTTCGACTTTGTCCATGGTAAAACCCACGACCGCGAGGGTGGCTCCGTGCACCAGCAGTCCGTAGGCGGTAAGCTGGCCGGCGGAACTTCCCGAGCACTCGAAGATAAGCCACTCTGTCGGACGCAGGCCGTTCGTTTTGGCAAATTGCCCGATCGCCGCCTTGAGTCCCTTGGGGTCGTACGCTTTCGCGTTAAGGGTGAGCACTGCGCCATAGGGCTTCAGCGATTCGAGCTTGGCGTCGTCCACGTCGATCGCCACCACCTTCGCACCGAAGGCATTCGCCACCTGCACACAGTAGCCGCCCACGCCACCAGCGCCAACCACCACCGCGAGCGAGCCCGGCTTCACTCCGGCCCGTGTGACCGCCTGATACGGCGTAGTCAGGGCGTCGGCCACCACGGAGATATCTGCTAGCTCCAATCCTGTCGCGGCCAGGCGGCCGGGATCGACTTCGCACAAGCCGCGCGCGGGCACGGTGATGTGCGTGCCAAATCCCCCGTGGATATCGTTGCCGGGCATCTTTTGCGCGCGACAAATCGTGCCGAGTCCGCGCTGGCACAGGTCGCAGCTGCCACAGGGCAGCACCGCCGGGATGAGCACCGACTTCTTGAGCCAGGATTCGGCACCCGCGCCTGCGGCGACGATGCGGCCCGAGATCTCATGGCCAAGGACCAGCGGTAGCGGGTGATTGGTCTTAACCCCATCAAAAAAGTAACCAAGATCGGTATGGCACACCCCGCAGCCGGCGATCTCCACCACCACCTCACCAGGTGCTGGCGAAAAGGGGTTAAAGGTATTGCGCTGCATGGGACTGCGTGGCGCGGTCATCATCCAGCGTTCGGCGGTTACGGCCATGCTGCTTCCTTTCCAATTGGCGGCAGGTACGGCGTCCAGACTTTGGGGTGGCGGATTGTCAGAAACCGGTAATACAGTACGCCAATACCGATTTAGGCTCAAGCAATACTGCTGTTCGTCTGCTACCCCATTACTTATTGCATTGATAACCCGGTCAAAGGCGATCCGATTTGATCTAGTTCAAGGAATCCGCTTTGTCTTAGGTCATCAATGACGGTACGCTGCGGACTGTCTTGCAGCGGCTGGCGGCATTCTTACTGCAGAACGGAGGATTTCTTGAACAATTCAGACTCATTCGACGCGGGAGGCGTCCGCAGCGTATCGATTGCGCTCGCGGGCAGCGGCGGCGCCGGAGTGATGACCGCGGCGAATTTGCTGCTTGAGGCAGCGGCGCGCGCCGGTTACTACGGCCTGATGACTCGCACCAGTGGGCCGCAGATCCGGGGCGGCGAAGCGGCAGGTCTGCTGCGTATCGCCACGCATCCGGTGCATGGTCAGGACGACCGCTTCGATGCGCTGGTCGCAATCGATTGGCAGAACGTGGGCCGCTTCGCCGCCGAGATCGCGCTGGGCCCGAACAGCCTCCTGGTGGGGGATCCCGCACAGGGCGATCCACCCGAGGTCTATGTAAAGATGGGGGCAAGCGCCGCGACAGTACCGTTCAAGCAAACGGCAAAGGGATTTCCCGGCGGCTGGCCGAACATGGTCGCGCTGGGGCTGTTGGCAGGCCTGGTGGGACTGCCATTCGAGGCACTCAAGGGAGCGGTGGAAAAGTCGCTGAAGAAAGGAGGCGGTGATGCGCTCGCCGGAACGCTCGCCTCGATTAAGGCTGGCATGACGGAAGCGGGGCGCTTTACGTCGATGAAGCGCCTTGCGCCCCCTTCTGCACCCTCGCGTCGTTGGCTAATTACAGGCAACCAGGCCGCCGGCTACGGTGCGATACGCGGCGGGGTGCGCTTCGTGGCCGCCTATCCGATCACGCCGGGAACCGAGTTGCTGGAGTTCATGGCGCCTGCGCTTTCCAAAGCGGGGGGCGTGCTGGTGCAAGCCGAGGACGAATTGGCTTCGATCAACATGATTTTGGGTGCTTCGTTTGGCGGGGTGCCTAGCCTCACGGCGACTTCGGGTCCGGGACTTGCATTGATGATCGAGGCGCTGGGCCTCGGGGTGGCGTCGGAGACACCGGTCGTGGTTGTCGATGTCATGCGCGGCGGTCCCTCGACCGGAATTCCGACCAAGTCCGAGCAATCGGATCTTAGTATTGCCCTATATGGTTTGCATGGCGACGCACCGCACCTGGTGCTGGCGCCGAACTCCGTGGCCGACTGTCTACGTACTACGCAATGGGCGACACGTCTCGCGGAGGGTCTGCAGGTACCGGCGATCGTGCTTTCAGACCAGTTCTTCGGCCAGGCACGCGCGATCGTCGAGCAGCCCGAAGCCACCGAGCCAGGCGGCGAGCGGCTGCGCGCCGCCGCGAATACCACGGGGTATAAGCGCTATGCGCTGACTCCCTCTGGAGTTTCGCCGATGGCAATACCCGGCACACCAGGAGTCACCTACACAGCGGACGGTCTTACGCACAACGAGTTCGGCACTCCGTCGAGCCAGGCCGCCGATCATATTGCGCAGATGGATAAACGCCTACGAAAACTCACCAGTGTGGACTATGGTGAGGACTGGGCCGACGTCGAGGGAGAAGGTGAAATCGCGATTCTTACATGGGGTTCGTGTACGGGTCCCGCGCGCGAGGCTTATGAGCGCGCACGTGCCGACGGTATCCAGGCAAAACTGATATCGATGCGCCTGCTCTCACCGGCGCAACCCGAGAAACTTGCTGCGGCGCTTTCGGGTGTCAAACGTGCGCTGGTGGTCGAGCAAACGCACAGTGCGCAGTTCGTGCGCTATCTGCGCGCCGAATATGAACTCCCCTGCCGGCTTGTTGCATTCAATCGGGCCGGTCCGCTTCCGCTGCGACCCGCCGACATCCATTCCGAACTCTTGCGAGTGAGCCGATCATGAATGCACCCGATGTAGCGGCCTTCAAGCCGCAGGATTTCAAGTCCGATACCAAACCTGTGTGGTGTCCCGGCTGCGGGGACTATTCGGTGCTTTCCTCGATCACCAAGTCGCTTGCCGCGCTCGAGCTTCGGCCTGAGAACGTGGCGGTGATTTCGGGCATCGGCTGTTCGTCGCGTATTCCTGCCTATACCACCTGCTACGGTTTTCACGGCGTGCATGGCAGGGCTCTCGCGCTCGGCACGGGACTTAAAGTCGCGCGTCCGGACTTGACTGTGCTGGTTACCGGCGGCGATGGCGACGGCTATTCAATCGGCGGGAATCATTTCATGCATGCCTGCCGCAGAAACGTGGACCTGACCTACATTGTTATGGACAACCACGTTTACGGCATGACCAAGGGCCAAGCTTCGCCCACCACCGAGCCTGACTGGAGTTCGAAACTCTCGCCGGGTGGAACGGGAGTGCGCACCTTTCATCCGCTGGTGATTGCGCTTGCGGCAGGCGCGAATTTTGTCGCTCGCGCGTTCTCCGGAGATCCAAATGGTACTGCTGCAATCATCAGCCAAGCAGTTCGTCACCCTGGGTTCTCCTTTGTCGAGGTACTGTCCCCCTGCGTTACCTTCCGGCCGGAGCAGCGGAACTGGAAGGAATTGGCGCACGCAGCCTCGGTCGCTCAGACTGACGATCCAGTGCGAGCTGCGCACCGCGTGATGACCGACGACGGCTTCAATATTGGCGTGCTCTATGCGGGCAAACGCACCCCTTACCAGCCTCCGGTCGGCAAGAGTCTGGACGGAGCAATGGAGAAAATCGAAAAGGAGTTTTTGCTATGAGCACGCGCCCGGCTGGAAGAAGATCTGCGAAGAAGAAGCCGGTAGTCAGGAAGAAGGCATTGCGACCGTCGGCCGCCCGCAAGCCGGCAAGCCAGAGCAGCGTGTACCGGGAATTCCTCGCACAGGCGCGAGCCATGGAACAGGAAGCAGCGGAGCGCTATGACGAACTCGCTGACCAAATGGACGTGCACAACAATGTCGAGGTCGCGGCCCTTTTTCGCAAAATGGCCGAAATCGAGCGCAAACATGCAGTTCGGGTGCTGGGTAGCTTCCCCGATACTCCATCTTCATCGCTCGCACCAAGTCTCGCAATTGGCCAGCCGGAAATGCCAGAGACGGTGCCGACGAGCGAGGTGCACTACCTCATGCCGCCTTACCGCGCGCTGATGCTCGCGCTCGAGAGTGAGCAGCGCGCGCAGAGTTTCTTTGCGCGCATCGCGCGCACCACGCGCGATGCGCGGGTGCGTGCCGCAGCGCGAGAACTTGCGGACGAGGAGCGCGAGCACGTTCGTCTGGTGAAAGAGTGGATGAAGAAGGTCCCCAAGCCCGATTCGGGCTGGGATTTCGATCCGGATCCTCCAGTCTATTCGGACTAGATTATTCGACCGTTACAGATTTGGCGAGATTGCGCGGCTTGTCCACATCGGTACCGCGCACCAGCGCCACATGGTAGGCAAGCTGCTGCAACGGCAGGACATGGAGTATCGGCGACAACGGACCGGCGTGGTCGGTGAGTTTGATGATGCGTACCGCCTCTTCCTCGTCGCCGATAGGTGCGTCCCGGTCGGCAAAGACATATAGCCTGCCGCCTCGCGCGCGCACTTCTTGAAGATTGGATTTCAGTTTCTCGAGCAATGTGTCCGAGGGCGCGATCGCGACCACCGGCATGTCCTGGTCGACGAGCGCGAGCGGGCCATGCTTGAGCTCACCAGCGGCGTAAGCTTCGGCATGGATGTACGAAATCTCCTTGAGCTTGAGCGCGCCCTCCAGGGCGATCGGGTAGTGGATTCCGCGACCGAGGAACAGGGCGTGCTGGCGGGATGCGAAATCCTTCGCCCAGGCCGCCACCTTTTCCTCCGCGGCGAGTACGTGTTGCAGGGCAGCCGGGAGATGGCGCAGCGCCTGCAAGTAAGTCGCTTCCGCGTGAC
Organism: Betaproteobacteria bacterium; assembly: GCA_029858545.1. GTDB lineage: Bacteria > Pseudomonadota > Gammaproteobacteria > Burkholderiales > SG8-39 > JAOUFA01. Next base: position 8,002 of record JAOUFA010000006.1, on the reverse strand, counting down.
GGTCGAGCTTGCCGCGCAAGCGCGCAAGTACCAGCGTCAGGAGGAAGAGGGCCGCAAGCTGGGTAGTGAAAGCCTTTGTGGAGGCGACTCCGATCTCCGGGCCGGCACGCGTCAGAAAGCGCAAGCGCGACTGGCGAATGAGTGAACTCTCCGGGACATTGCAAATCGTCAGAGTCGCCCGATAGCCCAGCGTACGCGCGTGCTCGAGCGCGGCGAGCGTGTCGGCGGTCTCGCCGGACTGCGAGATGGTGACGAAGAGGCCGGTCGGATCCGGCACCGAATCGCGATAGCGGTATTCGCTCGCTATTTCCACCGAGGTCGGAATGCGCGCGATCGATTCAAGCCAGTAACGCGCCACCATCCCCGCGTGGTAGCTCGTGCCACATGCGATGATTTGCACTGAACTGACGTCCTTGAAGAGCGCTTCGGCGTCGGCGCCGAATAGTCCGGGCTGCAGAGACTGTGCCCCGATCACCGTCTCCAAGGTGGCTGCCACGGCACCAGGCTGCTCGGAAATTTCCTTCTGCATATAATGCTGATAGGGACCCAGTTCGACGGCCTGCGCGGTCATCTCGGAGACGTGTACTGGGCGCTCAACCTCGGTGCCGCGGGCATCGACGATTCGGACGCTGCCGGGCCGCAGTTCAGCGCAATCGCCCTCCTCCAGATAGATGACACGCCGCGTGACCTGGACCAGCGCCGAGACGTCCGAGGCCGAGAAATTCTCGCCCTCGCCCAATCCGATGAGGAGCGGCGCGCCCTTGCGTGCGAGCACCACGGCCTCGGGGTCGCTTTCGCATAGAAGCGCAATGGCGAATGCCCCTTCAAGTTCGGCAACTGCCTGCGTCGCGGCAGAGAGCAGACTCACACTTGATTTGCGATTGAACGCAACAAGGTGTGCAATGACCTCGCTGTCGGTATCGGAGGTGAACACGCTGCCCGCAGCCTTGAGGCGCGCACGGATCTCCTCATGATTTTCGATAATGCCGTTGTGCACGACTGCCAGCCCACCCGATACATGCGGATGCGCGTTTCGTTCGGTCGGCGCGCCGTGCGTTGCCCAACGGGTATGCGAAATCCCGGTGTAAGCAGCTAGGCCTTGGGCCTGTACCTGGCCTGCCAGTTCGGCGACCCGACCCGCCGCGCGCAAACGCCGGAGCTCCGATTTGGCGTCCACTGGTTCGAGTACCGCAATCCCGGCCGAGTCGTAGCCCCGGTATTCGAGCCGCCGCAGGCCCTCAAGGAGTACCGGTACGATGTCGCGCGTCGAGACCGCCGCTACGATTCCGCACATGGGTTCATCCGGTCTTCTTGGGAGGTTTCCACGAAGGCACGCTAATCTGCCTGGCGCGCGCCACAGTAAGCTGGCCGGCGGGCGTATCCTTGCTGATGGTCGAACCGGCTCCGATGTATGAGCCGCGGGCGATGCGCACGGGCGCGACGAGGGTTGCGTCCGAGCCGACGAAACATTCGTCTTCGATCACGGTGCGATGCTTCGCGCTGCCGTCATAATTGCAGGTAATGGTTCCTGCACCGATGTTCACCTTGGATCCAATCTCGGCGTCACCGACATAGCTAAGATGATTGGCCTTCGATCCCGCGCCAATACGGCTGGCCTTGATTTCGACGAAATTGCCGATGTGCACTTCCTCGGCAAGCCGGGCTCCCGGACGCAGGCGCGCATAGGGTCCTATGCGGCAGCGTTCGCCGACCAGGGCATCCTCGAGCAGCGAGAACGCGTGAACCTCGCAGTCCGCGGCGACGCTGACATTGCGCAGCACACAGTTCGGCCCGATGCGCACCCTCTCGCCAAGGGTCACCCGGCCCTCAAAAACGCAATTGACATCAATCGAGACATCGCGCGCACATACCAATTCTCCGCGCACGTCTAGGCGTGCCGGATCGGCGAGCGTCACACCCTCTTCGAGGAGCCGCTGGGCAACGCGGCGTTGCATTTCACGCTCCAAGTCGGCGAGTTCGCGTTTGGAGTTGACGCCCGCAACTTCCCAGGCATCGCCTGCCTTGACGCAAATGACCTCCAGGCCATCGCTTGCCGCCTGACCGATCACGTCGGTGAGGTAGTACTCGCGCTGGGTGTTCTGGTTGGTCACCCTGGCAAGCCACGCTGCAATACGCGCCACACTGCCACAGAGAGCTCCTGTGTACCATTCTCGAATCGCGAGCTCGTCGGGTGTGGCGTCCTTATGTTCGACAATGCGCAAGACACGGTCCTGCGAATCGCGCAGTACGCGGCCGTAACCTGTCGGATCGATGAGGTCGCAGCTGAGGATCGCAAGTCCGCCGCGTCCGGCTTCCGCAAGCGCGGCAAGGGTCTTTTCACCGACCAACGGCACGTCGCCGTTCAGCACCAGTACTTTCCCTTTATGGTCGAGTCCGGGGAGCGCCTGCATAAGCGCGTGGCCGGTGCCGAGCTGCTCGGTCTGCTCCACCCAATCGATGTCTTCGCCATCAAACGCCGCCACTACCTGCGTGCCGCCATGGCCGTAGACCACGTGAATGCGCCGTGGCGCGAGACGTCGCGCGGCATCGACAACATGGGCAAGAAGCGGCCGACCCGCCAACGGATGCAAGACCTTTGGCAGTGTCGAGTGCATTCGCTTGCCTTGGCCGGCGGCGAGGATGACAACATGCAGACTCATGCGGGCAAAGGCCTCTTAGAGCGCAAAGGCAGGGTACAAATACGGGGACCCAAGCAGGGCGGATTCTATCAGGCGCACCACTGGGCCAGCCCCCTGCAGGCTAGGTTTCTTCAGCGGGGCAGTTCGGAACATCCCATCAAGAACCGGTCTACCGCACGCGCGCATTGGCGCCCTTCCCGGATCGCCCAAACGACGAGCGACTGCCCGCGGCGAATGTCGCCGGCGGCAAAAATCTTCCTGGAGGAGGTCGCGTAGCTTTGCTCGCCCTCGGACTCCGCCTGCACGTTGCCGCGCGAGTCCTTTGCCAAACCGAAGGCATCGAGCATCGATTGCACGGGAGAAACGAAACCCATCGCGAGCAGGACCAGATCGGCTGGCAAAGTGAAATCCGACGCGGGAACCTCGCTCATTTTCCCGTTGTGCCACTCTAGTCGCACCGCTTTGATAGCCTTGACCTTGCCGCGCTCGCCGATGAATTCCTTGGTGCCGACCGACCAGTCGCGCTGGCAGCCCTCCTCGTGTGAGGAGGAACTGCGCAGCCGGGTCGGCCAGTAGGGCCACACCGGATTTCCCTGCGGGTCTGCCGGTTTTCCGAGCAACTCGAACTGCACGATCGATTTCGCTCCATGCCGGTTCGAGGTGCCGACGCAGTCCGACCCCGTGTCGCCGCCACCGATGACCACAACGTGCTTTCCGGAGGCTGATAACTCCGGCAAGTGCTTGTCGCCCGCCACACGGCGGTTCTGTAGCGGCAGAAAGTCCATCGCGAAATGCACGCCTTCCAGGTTGCGCCCAGGAATTGGCAGATCGCGTGGCTGCTCGGCACCGCCGGCAAGCACCACCGCGTCGAATTCGGCGACCACCGAGGCGGGGTCGAGTTGAGTCGCGGCGGCGTTGCCGGCCCCGACCGGGGCCTTGCCGATCGCGTGATTCGTTTTGAAATTTACACCCTCGGCGCGCAATTGCTCGATCCGCCGATCGATTACTGACTTCTCCAGTTTGAAGTCCGGGATGCCGTAACGCAATAGACCTCCGGCACGATCGTTCTTCTCAAATACCACGACTTCGTGCCCCGCGCGCGCGAGCTGCTGCGCGCAGGCCAGTCCTGCGGGTCCCGAACCAACGATGGCTACGCGTTTGCCAGTCTTATGCGATGCGGGCTCGGGTTTGACCCAGCCTTGTTCCCAAGCCTTGTCGATGATCGCATGTTCAATTGACTTGATACCGACCGGATCATTGTTGATTCGCAGCACACAGGCCTCCTCGCAGGGAGCGGGACAGACACGGCCAGTGAATTCCGGGAAGTTGTTGGTCGAGTGCAGAACCTCAAGCGCGTTCTTCCAGTCCTGACGATAGGTGAGGTCATTGAAATCCGGAATGATGTTGTTAACCGGGCAACCGCTCATGCAGAACGGCGTGCCGCAGTCCATGCAGCGAGCACCTTGGGTCTTTGCCTGATCATCAGTCAGATGCTGGACAAATTCATGGTAGTGATTCTTGCGCGTATCCTTGTCCTCCGCCGCTTCCTGAAGGCGCTGATATTCCAGAAATCCCGTGACTTTGCCCATTTGAATCTGAATCCTGTTTGGTACAGTCTATACGTGGTGAGTGGCTATGCCTGGCTCAGGCGGCCGCCTTCTTTTGCGCGGCAGCCAGTTCTCCCAGCGCGCGGCGGTATTCCTTCGGAAATACCTTGATGAAGCGGCTTCGCAGGCCTGTCCAGTTCTGAAGAATCTCCGCGGCGTGCCGGCTACCGGTGTATTGCACATGGCGCTCGATCATGCGCCTGACGATTACCTCATCGGCTTCGCCCAGATGCCAGAAGTCGCGCGCGAGCTTGCCCTGCTGTTCCGATTCTCCAAGCACCGGATCGAGTTCGACCATCACGGTATTGCAGCGTTTCGCGAAATCGCCGTCCACATCGAGTACATAGGCGATCCCGCCCGACATTCCGGCCGCGAAGTTACGCCCGGTTAGACCGAGTACGACCACGGTTCCGCCAGTCATGTATTCGCAGCCGTGGTCGCCGAGGCCTTCGATTACCGCTTGTGCACCGGAGTTGCGCACCGCGAAGCGCTCGCCTCCCACGCCGCGGAAATAGGCCTCGCCTGCGATCGCGCCGTACAGTGCGACGTTACCGGTGATGATGTTCTCGACCGGATCTCCGCGAAACTTGGGCGAGGGTTGCACCGTGATGCGCCCGCCGGAGAGTCCCTTGCCGCAATAGTCGTTGGTGTCGCCCACCAGATCGAGGGTTATGCCACGCGCCAGGAAGGCGCCGAAGCTCTGGCCCGCCGAACCCGCCATGCGTACATGGATGGTATCGTCCGGCAGGCCGTCATGACCATAGCGACTGGCTATCCGGTAAGAGAGTGTGGTTCCCACGGTCCGATTGGTGTTGCGGATCGGCACGTCGATAGTCACCGGCTCGCCGCGCTCGAGCGCCGGCCCGGCAAGTTTGATCAAGCGGTTGTCGAGAGCCTTGTCGAGCCCGTGGTCCTGGCTCTCGACGCGCATCCGCGCGCTGCCCGCGGGCATGTCTGGCATATGAAAGACCCGCGAGAAGTCCAGGCCGCGCGCCTTCCAATGTTCAACGCCGTTCTTCACGTTCAGCAGATCGCTGCGTCCGATCAACTCGTCGAATTTACGCATGCCAAGGCTCGCCATCAGCTCGCGAACTTCTTCAGCAACGAAGAAGAAGTAATTCACCACATGCTCGGGCTTGCCGGTGAATTTCTTCCGCAGCTCCGGGTCTTGCGTGGCAACCCCGACCGGACAGGTATTGAGGTGGCACTTGCGCATCATGATGCATCCTTCGACCACCAGCGGAGCCGTAGCGAATCCGAACTCGTCTGCGCCAAGCAGTGCGCCGATCACCACATCGCGGCCGGTCTTCACCTGGCCATCCACCTGCACCGTAATGCGGCCACGCAAGCCGTTTAGAACCAGCGTCTGCTGCGTTTCGGCGAGACCCATTTCCCATGGGGTGCCCGCGTGCTTGATCGAACTCAGGGGCGAGGCACCCGTACCACCATCATAGCCGGAGATGGTTACATGATCTGCCTTCGCCTTCGCCACCCCCGCTGCAATGGTGCCCACACCCGCCTCCGAAACAAGCTTGACGCTGATCGATGCGGCGGTATTGGCGTTCTTCAGGTCATGGATAAGCTGTGCGAGGTCTTCGATCGAGTAGATGTCATGGTGCGGCGGTGGAGAAATAAGCTCCACACCGGGTGTCGAATAGCGCAATTCGGCGATGTATTCGGAGACCTTCCGGCCGGGCAACTGCCCACCCTCGCCAGGCTTGGCGCCCTGCGCCATCTTTATCTGAATTTGCTCGGCACTCGCGAGGTACTCGGCGGTAACGCCAAAGCGACCCGAGGCGACCTGCTTAATCTTTGACTTCAGCGAGTCGCCCTCCTGCAATTCGATATCGACCTCGACACGCCCGGCGCCGAGGCGCGAACGCAGAGTCTCGCCCGCTTTGATAGGTGCAAAACGCCTGCGATCCTCGCCGCCCTCACCGGTGTTGGACTTGCCGCCGATACGATTCATCGCCACCGCGAGCGTGGCGTGCGCTTCGGTCGAGATCGAGCCAAGCGACATCGCGCCGGTGACGAAGCGTTTCACGATCGCCGCGGCCGATTCGACCTCCTCGAGCGGCACCGGCTTGGCGCGCCCGAGGCGAAATTCGAACAGGCCCCGAAAGGTCATATGACGTCGCGACTGATCGTTGATCATCGCAGCGTACTCCTTATAGGTGGAGTAGGACTTGCTTCGCGCCGCGTGTTGCAGCTTTGCAATCGCGTCGGGTGTCCACATGTGTTCCTCGCCGCGTACTCGCCAGGCGTATTCGCCACCAGTATCCAGCATGGCGCGTAGCACGGGGTCTTTTTCGTCGAACGCGGCTTGGTGAATGCGGATCGCCTCGTCGGCCACGTCAAACACGTCGATACCGTCGATCGTGGAAGTCGTTCCGGAGAAGTATTTGTCCACGAAAGACCTGGACAGACCCAGCGCCTCGAATATCTGCGCACCGGTATAGGACATGTAGGTGGAGATGCCCATCTTGGACATCACCTTACGTAACCCCTTGCTGATCGCCTTGAGGTAGTTCTTGATCGCTTTGCTGCCGTCGGTGCCCTCGGATAGCTGGCCGCGCGCCACGAGATCAAGGAGTGTTTCCAGCGCGAGATAGGGATGCACCGACTCGGCGCCGTAGGCGCCCAGCAACGCGAAGTGATGCACCTCTCGCGCGGATGCGGTTTCGACCACCAGGCCAGTGCTAGTACGGAGTCCCTTGTTGACAAGGTGCTGGTGGATCGCCGAGAGCGCAAGCAGCGCAGGGATCGCTACGCGCTCTCGGTTCACTGCTCGATCGGAGATGATGAGGATCGAGGAACCTGCGCGCACGGCGTCTTCCGCCTGGGCGCACAGTGAGGCCAGGCGTGCTTCGATTGCTTCCTTGCCCCAGGCCACGGGATAGGTGATATCAAGTTCGCCACAGCGGAACTTGCCTTCCGTATAGCGCTCGATGTGACGGACCTTGTCCATCTCGTAAAAGTCGAGCACCGGCTGACTGACTTCCAGGCGCAGCGGGGGATTGATCTCGTCGATACCGAGGAGATTGGGTTTGGGTCCGATGAAGCTCACCAGGCTGGTAACCAATTCTTCGCGGATCGGATCAATCGGCGGGTTGGTGACTTGGGCAAACAGTTGCTTGAAGTAGTGATAGAGAGTCTTGTTCTTCGCCGACAGTACGGCCGGAGGAGAATCGTTTCCCATCGAACCGATCGGCTCGTCGCCGTTCTGGGCCATCGGCGTCATGAGGAACTTGACGTCTTCCTGGGTATAGGCAAAGGCCTGCTGACGATCAAGCAACGGCACTGTGGAACGTTCAGGATGCTGCTTATCGGATTCGACGTCGTCAAGCCGCACTCGTATGCGCTCGATCCATTCTGCGTAGGGACGCGCGGAGGCAAGCGCTTCCTTCAGTTCCTTGTCGTCGATGATGCGGCCCTTTTCGAGGTCGACGAGGAACATCTTGCCGGGTTGCAGGCGCCACTTCTTAACGATCTTCTCCTCCGGCACGGGGAGCACTCCGGCCTCGGATGCCATGATCACCATATTATCGTCGGTCACGATATAGCGTGACGGACGCAGGCCGTTGCGATCCAGGGTGGCGCCGATCTGGCGACCGTCGGTAAAGGCAATCGACGCCGGACCGTCCCAGGGCTCCATCATCGCCGCGTGGTATTCGTAGAACGCACGCCGTGCGGGATCCATCATGCCGTGGTTTTCCCAGGCCTCCGGGATCATCATCATCGCATGCGCGACCGAAT
>JAOUFA010000191.1 GCA_029858545.1 Betaproteobacteria bacterium | reverse complement strand
GCGGCAAGCACGACGCGCGAGACGAACACCGCGCGCCCGCCGTATTGCAGCGCCTCGGTCAGGATATCGGGCGTGTTCGGCCAGACGTTGGGTCGGAAGAACTCGCGTCCGGGTCCCTGCGTCAGCTCGGTGAAGTACTCGGTGAGCTCGTGCTTGGTGTTGCGCCAGGTGAAATAGGTGTAGGACTGGGTGAACCCCAGCTTGGCGAGCCGATGCATGACCTTCGGGCGGGTGAAGGCCTCGGCGAGGAAGATCGCCTCCGGGTGCGCGCGCTTCACCTCCGCGATCGCCCACTCCCAGAAGGCGAACGCCTTGGTATGGGGGTTGTCGACGCGGAAGATCGTCACACCCTCGCCGATCCAGAATTCGAGCACGCTCTTGAGTTCCTGCCACAGGTTCTGCCAGTCGTCCGACTCGAAATCGAACGGATAGATGTCCTGGTACTTCTTCGGCGGGTTCTCGGCGTACTGCACGCTGCCGTCGGGCCGGTGGCGGAACCACGCCGGGTGTTCCCGGACATAGGGATGGTCGGGGGCGCACTGGTAGGCGATATCGAGCGCGATCTCGAGGCCCGCCGCGCGCGCCTTTCCCGCCAGCCGCCGGAAGTCCTCGAGCGTGCCGAGTTCGGGATGAACCGCCTTGTGTCCGCCCTCGTCCGAACCGATCGCCCAGGGACTGCCGCATTCGCCGGGCGCCGCGACGAGGCGGTTGTTCGCGCCTTTTCTCTTCTCGCGACCGATCGGATGGATCGGCGGCAGGTAGAGCACGTCAAACCCCATTTCCGCGACGTAGGCGAGACGCTCCTCGAGATCGCGGAACGTGCCGTGGCGCCCGGCAGTGGGCGACACCGAGCGTGGAAAGAGCTCGTACCATGCGGAAAAGCGCGCCCGCTTGCGGTCGGCGACGAGCGGCATCTCGACCGGCCAGGTCGCGGCGAGCGAACGCTCCGGGCAACGCGCGGCGAGCGCGGCCAGTTCGTCGTCGAGCGCGATCGGCCGCAGCGCCTCCGCGTCGGTTTGCCCGCGCAGGTTCGCCGCCCAGCCGGCAAGCCGCTTGCGCTCGGCGCCCGCCGAGCGCGCCGCGGCCTCGTCGATCAGTTGCGCGCCGACCTGCGCGGCGACGCGCACATCCTCGGCGTCGCGGCGCCGCGCGAACTCGTTGCGCCAGGTGAGGAAACGATCGACCCAGGCGGTGACCGTATAGAAATAGCGTCCCGGCGCGCCGACCACGAAACTCGCGCACCAGCGGTCGTTGCCGAGCGGCTTCATCTCGGCCTCGCGCCATGCGCTCTCATCCTCGGCGCGCCAGCGCAGCATCACGCGCAGGCTGTCGTGACCGTCGGCGAAGCAGTCCGCCTCGACGACCAGGGTTTCCCCGGTGACGCGCTTGACCGCGAAGCGGCCGCCGTCGACCGACGGACGGACCGCGTCGATCACCGCGCGGACGCGCCCATCCCCGTCACGCGGCACCGGCGCGGTGCTGCGCGCCCTAGCCATGCGCCGGCGCCTTCATATAGATCACCGCAAGCGGCGGCAGCGTGAGGGTCAACGAGAACGGCCGGCCGTGCGAGGACACCGGCGCCGCCTCGACGCCGCCGAGGTTTCCCCAGCCCGCGCCGCCATAGTCGTGCGCATCGCTATTCAGCGCCTCGCGCCAGTAGCCGCCCGAGGGCACGCCCAGCACGTAGTTGCTACGCGGCAGCGGGGTGAAATTGCATGCGACGAGAACCGGCGCTGCGCCGCCGCGCGGCTTTCTCAGGAACGCGAGCACGCTCGCCTCGTTGTCGCTGCAATCGATCCATTCGAAACCTTCATGCGAAAAATCGATTTCGTAGAGCGCGGGCTCGTCGCGGTAGAACCGGTTGAGGTCGGCGACCCAGCGCTGCACGCCGCCGTGCTCGACCGAGTCGGTCACCCACCATTCCAGTTCGCCGTCGTGCGTCCATTCGCGACGCTGGCCGAATTCGTCCCCCATGAAGAGCATTTTCTTTCCCGGGTGCGCCCACATGTAGCCGTACAGCGCGCGCAGATTCGCAAACTGGCGCCAGCTATCGCCCGGCATCTTGCCGATCAGCGATCCCTTGCCGTGCACCACCTCGTCGTGCGAAAGCGGCAGCACGAAATTCTCGTTGAACGCGTACAGCAGCGAGAAGGTGAGCCGATCCTGGTGATACTTGCGGTGCACCGGATCTTCCTTCATGTAGGCGAGCGTGTCGTGCATCCAGCCCATGTTCCACTTCATGCCGAAGCCCAGTCCCCCGAGGTAGGTCGGGCGCGAGACCATCGGCCAGGCGGTCGATTCCTCGGCGATGCTGACCACGTCGGGATGCTCGCGATAGATCGCCTCGTTGAGCATCCTCAGGAACTCGATCGCCCCCAGATTCTCCCTGCCGCCGTGACGGTTCGGCACCCACTCGCCTTCCTTGCGCGCGTAGTCGAGATAGAGCATCGAGGCGACCGCATCGACGCGCAACCCGTCGACGTGGTAGGTGTCGAGCCAGAAGAGCGCCGACGAAAGCAGGAACGCGCGCACCTCGTGCCGCTCGTAATTGAATATGCTCGAACTCCACTCGGGGTGGAAGCCCTGCTGGGGATCGGCGTGCTCGTACAGATGCGTGCCGTCGAAATACCCCAGCCCGTGCGCGTCGGTGGGAAAGTGCGACGGCACCCAGTCGAGAATCACGCCGATGCCGTGCTGGTGCAGGTAGTCGACGAGATACATGAAATCCTGCGGCGTGCCGTAGCGCGCGCTCGGCGCGAAGTAGCCGGTCGTCTGGTAACCCCAGGACCCGTAGAACGGATGCTCGGTGATCGGCAGAAGTTGCACGTGCGTGAAACCCAGGTGTCTCACGTATTCGACCAGATCGTGCGCGAGCTCGCGGTAACCGAGGAACGCACCGTCCTTGCGCCGCCACGAGCCGGCGTGCAATTCGTAGATCGAGATCGGCGCGTCGAGCGCGTTCTTCGCGCGCCGCGCGGCCATCCATTCCCGATCGCTCCAGTCGTACTCGAGCGTCCACACACGCGAACCGGTCGCCGGCGGGTGTTCGCTGAACACGCCAAACGGGTCGGCTTTCTCGGCGACATGTCCGCCGGCGTTCGACTCGATGCGGTACTTGTAGGCGTGGCCGCGCGCGGCGCCCTTCGCGGAGCCTTCCCAGATGCCGCTCGCATCGTGCCGCGCCACGAGCGGGTCCGCTGCCGCGTCCCAGCCGTTCCAGTCGCCGATTACCGAAACCGCGCGCGCGTTCGGCGCCCACACCGCGAAGCGAGCACCCTCGCGCGCGGGCTGGCAGCCCAGCTGCGCGTAGAGCCGCGCGTGGGTGCCTTCGCGGAAAAGATAGATATCGTGGTCGCTCAACATATCGCTCGGCGGCGCGGCCTGCGCATACCCCGCATCGCCGCACTTACCCTCCAGAAATACCGCGCTCGCTCCCCGTGGCACGCCGATTCGCCGCAGGAAATAACCCCATGACGCGCATGCGGGAGCATGACTGCGATCGATGCTTGGGATGGAACCAACTTACCACGCTTTACGCGCAACCGGCAAACGCGCGGCGCTCTGTGGTCGGCCCTCCGCGCCGCGTCTCCGTCTCGTTCCGGTGGACTTGCGCGCAGACTCGCGACGCGCTTCGCGCCAACCTGCCACTGCTCGCCCACCGAACGACGCTCGATGAGCGCCGACCCGCGCGCGTCCACCTTCAGGGGGTTTCGCGGAACCGCTTGCTCGCCGCCCGAACCGCGGCGTTCAGGTCACTCCATGCCTTGTGCACGCCCGCTTTGAGCGGCCCGCCCGCCGCGACGCTGCGACGACCGAGTCGCGCGAGAGCTTTCTTCGCCTGCGCCTGCTTCGCCTTCAGCGTTTTCAGCTGACTGGCATATTTGAGGCGCGCCTCGGCTTCGGCCTTGCGGGTCTTCACAATGAGCGCATCGAGATTCTTGCCCAGCTTGCGAAACTCGCTCTCCATGCGCGCGCTCGACGTCGCTTTCGTGCCCGACGTCACCTTCGATTTGCTGGCCATGGCCGACCTCCGCCGTAGACGAATGACGAATAGTAATGTTCTTGCACGGGGTCCCAGTTGACGCTCGTCAAGCGTGTTCTCGCGCATCGCGCGATCGGCGTCGTCCGGTGAACGGCGATCGAGCGCGACGCGCAGGCGGCGCAGCCGCGCGACGCTTCGAGCGGCTCGCCAGCCGGCCTATTTTTCCTGGGCAGCGCCGGCGGGCCACGCAAAACCCGACAGGCGCGCGAGCTCGGCCACGGAAATGACACCGGTGTGGCGACTGCCGCGAATGATCCACGTGGGATAGTTCGTGACCTCGTTCGCCACGCAAGCCGGGTTGACCGGGCCGCCGCGCCCGCCCGGCGTGCACTCCACATAGGGGAGCCGCTCGGCCGAGGCCTCGAACAAGGCCTTTTGTTGCTGGCAATTCGGGCACCAGTAGGTGCCGAAGAAGCGCGCACCCGATTCGCCGAGATGGACGGCGAGCGCTTTCAGCTGCGGCTTCTCGGGTCCCGCAGCCGGGTCGAACACCCCGCCGAAGTGCAGCGCCAGCACGAGTACCACCACCACGGCCGAACCGATCGGGGTTGGCAGAGTGTTGGCCCACCCGTGCTCGGGCATATGCGCGGGCCGGCGCAGCAACATCAGAACCAGCAAAGCGTTCACGATAGCAAAGGAAGCGAGGCAGTAGCCGCAAAGTGCTTCGATGACGAACACCGAAACGGTGGTGAGATACCAGCTCACCGCGGCGCCGACGACGACGACGATCAACGCCACCCGCCAGGTGCTCGGACGGGTACGCAGGCGCCACAGCAGGCGCGCGAGCACTGCGTAAGTCAGAAAGCCCCACAACGCGATCGGCACGCCCAGCAAGGACGACCAGCGGCTTTGCTGCACGAGGTCGCAATCCGAGCCCGCCCCGCAGAATGCCGGATGCTCGCCAAACCATGCGATGAACGTGAGATAGGTGGTCAGCGCGATTCCCGCCAACGCCAATCCGAAAAGCCAGTTATCGAGCGGATGGCGGCCGCGCTCGCGGAACGTTCCGCCCGGACTCTTCGCTACGCGCGCCTCGGCACGCTGCTCGGGTACCCGGTCTGCGGATTCCAGTTTTCCTGATCGGCGGGCTTTCTTCGACATATGCTTAGGTTGGACGAACCGCGCGCCGGCTTCCCACCAGCGACGACCCGGGACTGGCAACGCGCGGCGGGTCCGTCTCCTCTCTTTGCGATGCATGGAATCTTGACATATTAGAACACCTTTCTTGAACGCCCTTCCGCGCCTTCGCGGTCGCGTGCCGGCTATTTCCGCATCGAGCCGGCCGCACCGCTCCGGGGCCGACACCTCCGCGGCGGGAAATGGCTGATAATCGTCCCGTCGTTCAACCAAACCTTGGAGGAGGAAAATCGTGGAGAAGAAGCTCGCTGTGGTAGGCATCATTCTCGCTTCGGTACTGCTCGCATCCTGCGCGAGCATCGACGATGCAACGCCGGTCCCGCCGGGCGCATTCCGGCTAGTCTCACCCGGGCGCGCCGACAATGCCGTCCTCGAACGCAAGCACGCAGGCAATCTCAAGACGAATCCCAATTGCATCGGTGACAACGTCTCGCCGTCGTTGCAGTGGTTCAACGCGCCCGAGAAGACGCGCAGCTTCGCGATCGTCATGGACGACCAGGCGGGTCGAGCGGGCCTGGGCGTATCCCATTGGGTGGCTTATGGCATTCCGGCCAGCGTCACGTCGCTCGCCGAAGGCGAAGCGAGCGTCGCCTCGCCGAAATTCACCGGCGGTACCAACACCCTCAAACAGACGCTGTATTTTGGCCCGTGTACACCCAAGGGCAATGCGCCGCAGCATTACGTGCTCACGCTGATCGCCACCGACCTCGAGCCGGGCGCGCTCAAGGCGGGACTGACGCGGCCGGAACTGTTCGAGCAACTGAAGGGACACAATCTGCGCGCCGCCAGTCTGGTGCTGCGTTTCGTCAACCCCTGAAGCGCGGCGCGCCGGGCGCGAATCAACGCTCCCGCAGCACGCCCTCCCGCGTGCTGCGGACGTGGTCGACCGCGCACCGCGTGCGAATACTTCGCGTCACGCAATGCGCCCGAGCCGCGCGACAACCAGCTCGCCCTCGGCGAGCGCGCGCCAGCCCGGCTCGTCGGTAAGCGGCACACTCGCCGCGAGCACGACCTCCTGCACGCCGCCCCCGCTGGCGGAGATCGTCAGCCCCTCGGCATGGACGCCGGCGAGATCGCTCTGCGCCGCGCAGCGCCGACACAGCTGGTACAGTCCCGGCGGCATCGGCTCGCGATGCCCCGCGTGCATGCGCCGGTGGCCATGCATGAATACCGCATCGCCGTCGGAATAGATGAAGTTGGCCGGACCGAGCGGGCGGATTTCGGCAGCGAAGCGCTCGACGATCCCGCGCCGCGCATCGAGCCCAGGTATCGCGCCGTCTCGCCAGACCGCGCGCAGCCGCTCGAGCAGCGCACAAAAGGCGTACTCCGAATCGGTCTCGCCCACCGGGTGAAAGACCTCGAGCGACATGCGCGCGCGTAGCGCCGCGATATCGAGATTGCCGTTGTGCGCGAAGACGTGCGTCCTCCCGCCCAGCTCGCGCACGAACGGCTGACAGTTCTTCATCACGCTGCGGCCCTGCGTCGCCTTGCGGATGTGGCTCAACGCGATCGTCGCCGCAAACGGATGGTCCTGGATAAAGCGCACGCAGGCGCTCTCGGCGGCGGGCTCGGGTTCCTTCACGAGCCGCACGTCCTCGTCGACGTACCAGGCGATGCCCCAGCCATCCTTGTTCGCACCGCCCAGACCGCCGCGGCGCGAGAAGGCCTCGAGCGAGAAGCGCAGGTTCGCCGGGTCGCGGCTCGACATCGCAAAAAGCTCGCACATCGCATTGACCTCGCTGACGCCTCAGACGTGCGGGTTGC
>JAOUFA010000190.1 GCA_029858545.1 Betaproteobacteria bacterium | reverse complement strand
TCCTCGGGCGTTTCCTCGCTCAGACGATGGACCGCGGCGTCGAGTTCGTGATGACGAGCAACTACCACCCCGACCGGCTCTACCCCAACGGCCTGCACCGCGAGCGCCTGCATCCGGCGATCGACCTTCTGAAGGAGCGGCTAGACGTGCTGGAAGTGGATAACGGCACCGACTACCGTCGTCTCAAACTGGAGGGGCTGAAGGTCTATCACGCACCGCTCGGTCCGGCGAGCGAAAGGGAACTCGCACGGATCTTTGACGAGGTGGCCGATGTCGAGGCCGAGCATCATCCGCTTGACGTCGAGGGCCGACGCATTCCCTATCGCAAACGCGCCGGCGGCCTGGTCTGGTTCGATTTCTCCGTGCTGTGCGGCGGCCCGCGTTCCTACGCGGACTATGTCGACCTCACCAAGCGGTTCCACACCGTGCTGCTTTCTGGGGTGCCGCGCATGTCGCCCAAGAACGCCGATGCCGCGCGGCGCTTCACCTGGCTGGTCGACGTGTTCTACGACGCGCGTGTGAAGCTCGCGGTTTCGGCCGAGGCGGCACCGAACGAGCTCTACGTGGAGGGGGCGAACAGTGCCGAGTTCGCGCGCACCGAGAGCCGGCTGATCGAGATGCAGTCGCGGGAGTATTTGGCGAGTGTGAGGCGGGAGGAGTAGGAGAGCTTTTTCATTCGGACGCGCAAGCACTCGCCGAAACGATCGGCGGCGGAGGTTTGGGTTTATATAGGTCTCCCCATTTTGATCATTTGCGCAAAGCGCAAATGATCAAAATGGGGAGATTGGGAAGAACCAAACCAGCGGGGCGCCGGGCAAGACGAGAAGGAATGGCCTCCCTATCCAGCCCTTCGCTATTCGAATCGGTTGACGAGACTGCCGATCCCTTCGATCGTCACCTCGACGCTGCTGCCCGGCTTCATCGATCCGACCCCGACCGAAGTGCCGCAGCAGATCACGTCACCCGGTTCGAGCGTCATGTCCTGCGAGAGCAGGCTTACCAGCCGGCGCGGCGAAAAGATCATGTCGGCGACCGGATAGTTCTGCCGTTCCTGGCCGTTGAGGAGCAGCCGCACCGTGAGCGTCGCCGGGTCGAGCCCGGTGGCGATGACTGGGCCGAACACGCCGAAGCTGTCATAGCTTTTGGCGCGTGACCACTGCGCGAAGGCGGGATCGCGGTTGAGCACCTCCGCGGCGGTGATGTCGTTCACGCAGGTGTAGCCGAAGATGCAGGCATCGGCTTCGGTCTCGGTCACCGCCTTGCAGCGCCGGCCGATCACCACGCCCAGTTCGGCTTCATAGACCACCTTGCCGTCGTAGAAGGCCGGTTTGCGGATCGTGCCGCCGTGCGCGAGAAAGGAATTCGATGACTTGAAGAAGTACAGCGGCTCGGCCGGAATCGCGGCGTCCAGCTTGGCCGCGAGCGCGTGGAAGTTGTTCCACAGCGCGATCATCTTGCCTGGCACGGTGGGGGTCAGCAGCGTTACCGCGGCGAGATCGAGGGTCTCGCCGATGGGCGATGCACCGGTAAACATGTCGCCAGTATGGACGAGGATGGTCGTGCCCTCGAGTCTGCCGAAACCGGCACGGCCCGCCTGTTCGAATCGCAGCCAGTGTTGCATGAGACGCTCAAGTTCTGTGTGGTGGAGATGGGGCCGGCGGGGCCGACACCGCGAGCAGAAAAGTATAGACGCAAGCATCTCGCCGTGCGCGCGATCGGGCTAGAATTGGCGCTCCAGCTTCGGGAGGCATCATGCAGAAGTTCAAGGCATTCAGAATCAGCGAAATCGAAAAGAGAATCGAAGCCGGGTTCGTCGAGTTCTCTCTCGACGAGCTCGACCCCGGCGAGGTGGTGGTGCGTGTCGCCTATTCGGATGTGAATTACAAGGACGCGCTCGCCGCGACCGGCAAGGGCAAGATCCTGCTGCGGCCGGCGTGCATAGGCGGAATCGATTTCTCCGGCACTGTCGTGTCCTCTTCGGACGCGCGCTTCGCCAAGGGCGACGCGGTGCTCGCCACCGGCTTCGACCTGGGCGTCAAGCACCATGGCGGCTATGCCGAATACGCGCGCCTGCCGGCCGACTGGCTGGTGAAGCTGCCGAAGGGCCTGACCCTCTGGGACGCCATGGCCTTCGGCACCGCCGGTTTCACCGCGGGGCTCGCCATTGTTCGCATGGAGGCGAACGGCCTGATGCCCGAGAACGGTCCGGTAATTGTCGATGGCGCCACCGGCGGTGTCGGTTCGATCGCGATCGACGCGCTGACTCGGCTGGGCTATCACGTGGTCGCGCTCACCGGCAAGGCGCAGGAGGCCGATTACCTGAAGGGCCTGGGAGCGAAGGAAGTGAAGCTCCGCAGCGAACTCGATCTGGCCAAGATCCGGCCGCTCGACAAGGCGCTGTGGGCCGGCGCAATCGATAACCTCGGCGGCGATACCCTGGCGTGGATGGCCAGCAGCATGAAGACCGGAGGCTGCATCGCTTCGATCGGACTGGCGGCGGGCCATAGTTTGAATACAACCGTGCTGCCCTTCATCCTGCGCGGCGTGAATCTGCTCGGCATCGATTCGGTCAACTGCCCGATGCCGGTGAGGGAGAAGGTCTGGCAGCGCCTCGCGGGCGACATGCGGCCAGCGCATCTCAAGGAATTGGCACGGACCATCCCGTTCGCGGAGTTGCCGTCGGTGTTCGAGCAATTCATCGCGGCTCAGACGAAGGGGCGCATCGTGGTCGACCTGAACGCGTGATGGAGACTGGGCTGCGCTAGGCAACGCGAAGAAGAATCGGTCAAGGAGGAGGCGAGCATGGCTGGCTATCGTGAATTTCACCGCCGTTCGATCGAGGATCGGGATGGATTCTGGGCAGAACAGGCGAAGCTGATCGATTGGCACAAGCCTTTCGGCAAGGTGCTGGAATACGCGCGCCCGCCTTTCGCGAAGTGGTTCGTCGGCGGCGAGACCAACCTGTGCCACAACGCGCTCGATCGCCATCTCGCCGCGCGCGGCGAGCAGAAAGCGCTGGTGTGGATCTCCACCGAGGTGAACCAGGAGAAGTCGTTCACCTACCGCGAAGTGCATGCGGAGGTGCAGCGCGTCGCGGCGATGATGGTTTCGCTGGGCGTCAAAAAGGGCGACCGCGTGATCATCTATATGCCGATGGTCCCCGAGGCATTCTTCGCGATGCTCGCCTGTGCGCGGATCGGCGCGGTCCACTCGGTGGTGTTCGGCGGTTTCGCCGCAGCGAGCCTCGCGGCGCGCATCGACGACGCCCGACCCAGTCTGATGCTGACCGCTGATGGCGGAAGCCGCATGGGCAAGACCGTGCTCTACAAGCCGCTCGTCGACGAATCGCTGCGCCTGGCGAAGAATCCCCCCGCGAAGGTTCTGATCCTGCGCCGTGGTTTCGATGTGAACATGCGGAATGTCGCAGGGCGCGATGTCGACTGGCAGGAGCTCGCCGCGCAGCACGCTGGTGCCCGGGTGGCATGCACCTGGGTCGAGTCGAACGAGCCTTCCTATATCCTCTACACCTCGGGCACCACCGGCCAACCGAAGGGCGTGCAGCGTGATGTCGGTGGCTACGCGGTGGCGCTCGCGGCATCGATGAAGCACATTTTCTGCGGCGACGCGGGCGAGACGATGTTCACCACCTCCGACATCGGTTGGGTGGTCGGCCATTCGTACATCGTCTACGCGCCTCTGCTCGCAGGGATGACGACGATCATGTACGAGGGCGTGCCGGTCCGGCCCGACGCGGGCATCTGGTGGAAGATCGTGCAGGATCACCGGGCGAACGTGATGTTCTCGGCGCCGACTGCGATTCGCGTGCTGAAGAAGCAGGACCCCGCCTATTTGTCGAAATATGACCTGTCGTCGCTCAAGCACCTGTTTCTGGCTGGTGAGCCGCTTGATGAGCCGACGCACCAGTGGATCGCCGAAGCGCTCAAGAAACCGGTGGTCGATCACTACTGGCAGACCGAGAGCGGTTGGCCGATTCTTTCGGCGATGCCGGGTGTCGAGAAGACGCCGCTCAAATACGGCAGTCCCTCATTCGCGGTCTACGGCTACGATTTGCGGCTGTTGCGCGAAAGCGACGCCTCCGAGGCGGGAGCCGACGAAAAGGCCGTGGTCGCGATCGTCCCGCCGCTGCCGCCGGGCTGCATGTCGACCGTCTGGGGCGACGATGAGCGCTTCGTCAAAACCTACTTCTCGAACTTCTCCAAGAAGATGGTCTACTCGACTTTCGACTGGGGCATTCGCGACCAGGACGGCTACTACTTCATTCTCGGGCGCACCGACGACGTGATCAACGTCGCCGGGCATCGCCTGGGCACGCGCGAGATCGAGGAGGCCGTCAGCATGCACGCCAATATTGCCGAATGCGCGGTGGTCGGCGTCGCCGATGCGCTGAAAGGGCAGATGCCGCTCGCCTTCGCGGTCGCGAAGGACACATCGAAGCTCGTGAGCGCCGAGGGGCGCAAGCATCTGGAGAAGGAGGTGATGCAGACGGTCGATAACCAGCTTGGCGCGATCGCGCGACCCAGAGCGGTACACTTCGTGACCCTGCTGCCGAAGACGCGATCGGGCAAGACCCTGCGCCGCCTGATTCAGGCGCTCGCGGAGGGGCGCGATCCGGGCGATCTTACGACGATCGAGGATCCCGGCGCTCTCGAGCAAATTCGCAACTCCCTGAAGGAAGGTTGAGAAAGATGAAAACCCGCCCGATGCTCACCCTGGAGGACTGCCGCAAGATCTACGCTGCGGCGGAAGCCGAGGCTCGGCGCAACAACTGGAACGTCGCAGTCGCGATTCTCGACGATGGCGGCCACTTGCTCGCATTTCAGCGCATGGACGGTGCGACGCCGGCGAACGCCGAGATCGCGCTCGGCAAGGGGCGTACGGCGGCCGTCTCGCGTCGCTCGAGCGGCAACTGGGAGGAACGCGTGAAAAGCGGCCGTGTGTCGATGCTCAAGATGCCCGGCATTCTGCCGGTGCAGGGCGGCCTGCCGATCGTCGTCGACGGTGTGTGCGTCGGCGGGGTCGGGGTATCGGGCGTCCAATCGCACGAGGACGAGCAGATCGCGCAGGCGGGAATTGACGCGCTGCTCAAAGGTTGAAGCGCAGGGTTGACGTTTCCGCCAGCACGGCGTCCTGCCTAGGAGGTTCGGCTGTGGCGGCTTCGTTATACTTTTCTCGATCCAATCCGTTGCGTTTCGCGCCACGGATCAAGTCGGGATCAATATGAACCGGCTATGCGTTGCGTATCGATCGATCCAGGCAAGGAATCGGCAGCCTGTCAGAGCCCGTACTTGACCACGATCCGCGCCAACCGCCCCCGCCCGCTGTCCCAATTCGCAAAACGGAAGCAAACCTGCTTGCTGGTCGCGCTGTCGGGCTGCTCATAGTATTTGTCCTGGAAGCGTGCCTGGCCGGCGTCTTCGCCGGGCGCCACCGAACTCTCGGACCAGAGCTGCTGACTGTCCTCGAAGCGCGTGTAAAGCGCCACGTCCTTGACCTGCGCCGCAAGCGGTACCGCGGCACACACGCCGATCTGCACCGCGTCGCGCTCGGTGCAGGCTACCGTGCCCTTGGCGGAGGCAGTGTGTCGGGCGTTGCAGGCGGCGACGCTGGCGACGGCCGCGACGCCTTCCTCGCCCGCACGAACGGTTTCGGCGCGTTGCGCTGCGGCGTCGGCCTTCCCGCGCTCCTCAGTACGCGCTTGTTCCAGGCGCCTGGTCGCCGCGGAGATTTCGGCGAGCTTGGCATGCACCTCGGCTTGCTGGCTGCGGGCGTCGTGCTCGCCTTGTGCGATCAGATATTGCGAGAACGCAAAACCGGCGACTGCCGAGGCGAGCATCATGACAACGACCGTGAGAATCGGGCCGCGGCGGTTCTTCGGGGTGATGGGCTGGCCGCGCGCGCGATCTTTCATTTCCTTGCGCCAGGTCAGGCGCAGGTTGAGAAACGCCGTGAAGAGCGTGGCGCTCGCGGCGATCATCGCCGCGAGTATCGGGTCGGAGACGTTCATGGCATCGAGTGCACAGTTTGTCGCGGAGGACTATGTTAGGGCGGGCCTGAATTTCAGGCTGTCAAGGAATTCACGTTCGGATTTGAGAGTGGCGCGTTCCGGGGCGGGGGGCGACATTCCAGCGTCTGGGAGAGCGGGCGGATCTGTAGAATACCGTGTAAACGCGGCGGCGCAATCGGATCACGGTCGGATGCGGTGTCGCGGCGAAAGCCGTTTCATTTGATCGAGAGGAGAGAGCATGAACACGAGAATGCGTTTGGCGATAGTGGGGGTTGCGGCGTCGCTCGCGCTTGGCGCCTGTGCATCGGTACAGGTAGGCAAGGATTTCGATCTGAAAACCTTCGAAACTCGCGCGGTGCGCGGCGAGACGACGCAGACGCAGGTGCGGGGCTGGCTTGGCGCGCCGATGAGCACGGGAATCGCAATGGACGCGAGCGGCGAGCGGCTCGACGAATGGACCTACATTTTTGCAAAGGGCGAACTGCCCGATATCAGTCCCGCGATGAAGACGTTGCAAGCGCGCTTCGATGGCAAAGGGGTTCTGCGCAGCTTCAATTATTCGGCCAGCAGCCGGTAGGCCGGCGGCGAGAGGAGGGCTCCTTCGCCGTGGGCGGCGGGTGAGCCAGCCGCTTCAATGCGATCTCCGGCGCTCAAGCACCGAGATCGACCAGCCGCAAAGCGCGCCCAGCGCGGCGAACGCGAGCATCGCACCGAGCGTGGCGCCCCAGTTGCCGAAATGCGTCGCCAGCCAGGCGAGCGCGATGGGTCCGAAGAACTGCCCGGCTTGGGAGCTTTGCATCACCATGCCGTTGGTGGTGCCGATGTGTTGCGGGGTCTTCGCGTGCGCGGGGACACCGGAGAAGATGCTCGCCGGGATGACCCCCGCGCAGGCCGAGAAGACCAGCATCGAGGCAAAGCGTAGCGCGTCGGGCAATGTCG
>JAOUFA010000005.1 GCA_029858545.1 Betaproteobacteria bacterium | reverse complement strand
ACGTGGCGCGCTTCGCAGCGCTGCTCGCGGGACTGCCGCCGAGCACGCCCGGCGCGACAGTCAACCGGCTGTGCGCGAGCGGCCTTCAGGCGGTGGTCGACGCCGCGCGCGCGGTCAGTTGCGGCGAGGGCGACCTGTACATCGCCGGTGGCGTCGAGAGCATGTCGCGCGCGCCCTATGTGATGGCGAAGTCGGAATCGGCGTACAGCCGCGACGTGAAGCTGTACGACAGCACGATCGGCGCGCGCTTCCAGAACCCGCGCCTGGTGAAACAATACGGCGACCACTCGATGCCGCAGACCGGCGACAACGTGGCGAGGGATTTCGGCATCACGCGCGCCGAGGCCGACCAGTTCGCGCTTTCCTCGCAACAGCGCTACGTCCGGGCCGAGACCGATGGTTTCTACAACGGCGAGATTCTCCCGGTGTCACTGCCGGCGAAGAAGAAAGACGCCCCGCCCACGATCGTCGACGCCGACGAGCACCCGCGCCGCGACTCGTCGATCGATTCGCTCGCCAAGCTGAAGCCGCTGTTCGAGGGCGGCGTGGTCACCGCGGGCAACGCCTCGGGGGTGAACGACGGCGCCGCGGCGCTCGTCATCGCAAGCCGCGGCTGGGGAGAACGCCACGGCAAGCAGCCGCTCGCGCGCATCCTCTCCGCCGCCTCGGCCGGCGTCGAGCCGCGCATCATGGGAGTCGGTCCGGCGTATGCGATCCCGAAGGCGCTCGAACGCGCGAAGCTCGCGCTCGAGGACATGGACCTGATCGAAATCAATGAGGCCTTCGCGAGCCAGGTGCTCGGCTGCCTGAAACTGATGAAGCTCGATTTCAACGATGCGCGCGTCAATCCCAACGGCGGCGCGATCGCGATCGGCCATCCGCTCGGCGCCTCGGGCGCGCGCCTCGCGCTGACCGCGGCACGCGAACTGCAGCGCCGCGGTCAGCGCTATGCCGCGGTGTCGTTGTGCATCGGCGTCGGCCAGGGGCTGGCGGTGATTCTCGAACGGAGCCGATAAGCTTGATGTAAGTCAGGTCGCCGCCCGGACCACCCTTCCAGAATCGCCCTTCGCGCACCAGGAGCACGCCTTGAACGCACCTCACAAGTTTCCCCGGAAAGCCGAATTTGTCTGGGAGGATCCGCTGCTGCTCGACGATCAGCTCACCGAGGACGAGCGCATGGTGCGCGACGCCGCGCGCGAGTACTGCCAGGGCAGGCTCGCACCGCGCGTGCTCGAGGCTTTCCGTCACGAGAAGACCGATCCGGCGATCTTCCGCGAGATGGGCGAACTGGGCCTGCTCGGTCCGACGATCCCCGCGCAATACGGCGGTCCCGAACTCAATTATGTATGCTACGGGTTGATCGCGCGCGAGGTCGAGCGCGTCGACTCCGGCTACCGCTCGATGATGAGCGTGCAGTCCTCGCTGGTGATGGTGCCGATCTTCGAATTCGGCACCGAGGCACAGCGCAAGAAATTTCTTCCCAGGCTCGCCTCCGGCGAGTGGATCGGCTGCTTCGGACTCACCGAACCCAACCACGGTTCCGACCCCGCGTCGATGGCCTCGCGCGCCAGGAAAGTAGCCGGCGGGTACAGCCTGAGCGGCTCGAAGATGTGGATTTCCAATTCGCCGATCGCCGACGTGTTCGTGATCTGGGCGAGGGAGATGGACGAAAAGGGCAACGTCGGCCCGATCCGCGGCTTCATTCTCGAGAAGGGGATGAAAGGTCTGAGCGCGCCGGTCATCCACGGCAAGGTGGGACTGCGTGCGTCGATCACCGGTGAAGTGGTGATGGACGGCGTGTTTTGCCCCGAGGACAACGCATTTCCCGAAGTGCGCGGTCTGAAAGGACCGTTTACCTGCCTGAACTCGGCGCGCTACGGCATCGCCTGGGGCGCGCTCGGCGCGGCCGAATTCTGCTGGCACGCCGCGCGCCAGTATGTGCTCGATCGCAAGCAGTTCGGCCGTCCGCTCGCCGCGAACCAGTTGATCCAGAAAAAACTCGCCGACATGCAGACTGAAATCACGCTCGGCCTGCAGGGTTGCCTGCGCCACGGGCGCATGAAGGACGAGGGAACCGACTCGGTCGAGATCACCTCGATCATGAAACGGAATTCCTGCGGCAAGGCGCTCGAGGTGGCGCGCATCGCGCGCGACATGCTCGGCGGCAACGGCAGTTCGGACGAATTCGGCGTGATCCGCCATGTCGTCAACCTCGAGGTGGTCAACATCTACGAAGGCACGCACGACATCCACGCGCTGATCCTCGGCCGGGCGCAAACCGGGATACAGGCTTTCAGCTAGCGGGACGCCGAACCGCGCCGCGATCCGCGCCGCGCCCGCTCACCCCTTCGCCCGCCGCGCCGATGTGACGGATTGCACGGTCCGGCCTCGCCCGGACCCCGTCAGCAAACCTGTTTCCTGTTAAGGTTTCCCCTCGTCACCTTGGCCGCCCCCGCGAGGGACCACCCACGAAACCACCGCCGGCACATGGAGTCGTCCTACAACGTCTGGCTGGTCGCGCTGTCGATCGTTATCGCGTTCCTGGCCTCGTACACCTCGCTCAATCTCGCCTCGCGGGTGACCGCCGCGCGCGGCGCGGTGGGCGTCTACTGGCTGGTGGGCGGCGCGTTTTCGATGGGTCTGGGGATCTGGGCCATGCACTTCGTCGGCATGCTCGCCTTCAGTCTGCCGATCCCAATCGCCTACGACCTGCCGATCACCCTGGGTTCGATCGTCCCCGCGCTGGTCAGTTCGGGGCTCGCGTTGTACGTGGTCGGCAGACGCGAACCGACCCTGCCCACGCTGACCGTCAGTGCGCTGCTCATGGGATGCGGCATCGTCGTGATGCATTACTCCGGCATGGCCGCGATGAAGATGTCGCCCGCCATCGCCTACGACCCGGCGCGCTACACGCTCTCGGTGCTGGTCGCGATCGGCGCCTCGCTGGTTGCGCTGCGTCTCGCGTTCCGCAGCAGCTCGGGCGCCAGCGTCGCGCAACGGCTCGGCAGCGCGGCGCTGATGGGGATCGCGATCGCGGGAATGCACTACCTCGGCATGTTCGCCGCGAACTTCGCCCCGGATAGCCTCTGCCTGGCCGGTCCGGGCGGCGCCGATGCGCGCTGGTTGGCGATCAACGTCGGCGGCGGCACGCTGCTGATCCTCGGCTTTACGATCACGACCACCTTCTTCGATTCCGCGCTCGCGCAGCAGAACGCGCGCACGGTCACCGGCTTGCGTCGCATGAATGCCGAACTCGAGCACAAGGCCGCCGAAATCGCCCAGGAGATGACCCGCGAGTTGCGCGACAGCCAGGCGAGACTGCTCGAACGCGAGTCCTCGCTGCGCGAAGTAAACGAGCGGCTGGAGGCCGTCATCGGCTCGTCCCCGGTGGCGATCTACACGCGCAATCTCGACGGCATCGTGACGAGCTGGAACCCGGCCGCCGAGAAGATGTTCGGCTGGAGCGAATCGGAAATCGTCGGGCGGATGCTGTCCACGGTACCGGCGGACAAGCTGCGCGAAAGCGAGGAACTGCGCGCGCGACTGCTCAACGGCGAGCCGGTGGTCGATGTCGAGGTGCGGCGCCAGAAGCGCGACGGCTCGCCGATCGACATTCGCTCCACGCTCGCGCCACTGCACGATGCGCAGGGAAACACCTACGGCTACATCGCGGTCGCCACCGATATTACCGAGCGTAAGCGTACCGAGGGCATGCTGCGCCTGAGCGCGCAGGTGTTCGAGAACGCGAGCGAAGGCATCATGGTGACCGACGCCGATTCGACGATCGTCGCCGTGAACCATGCCTTCACCCTGATCACCGGTTACTCCGCCGAGGAGGCGATCGGCCGCAGTTCGCGCATGCTGCATCAGCAGGACCCGGAGTTCTACGCCTCGTTGCGCGACTCGCTCGATCGCGACGGTCACTGGCAGGGCGAGCTGTGGGAGCGCCGCAAGAACGGCGACGCCTATGCACAATGGGCGAACATCGCCACGGTACGCGACGAACACGACCAAATCACCCATTACGTGGCGGTGATATCCGATATCACGGCACGCAAGGAAGCCGAACGGCGCCTGGGTTATCTCGCGACGCACGACGCGCTCACCGGACTGAAAAATCGTTCGATCTTCTTCGAAAGCCTGCAGCACGCGATCGCGCGCGCGCGCCGCGGTAACGACCGGCTCGCGCTGCTGTTCCTCGACATCGACAACTTCAAGGCGATCAACGACACGCTGGGGCACCACGCCGGCGACCATCTCCTGCGCGAGATCGCCGCGCGACTCGCCGGCTGTGTGCGCGAGAGCGATACCGTGGCACGCCAGGGCGGCGACGAATTTACGGTGATGATCGAGGACCTCACCAGTTCCGACGAGGCGGCGCAGATCGCGAAGAAGATTCTCGATACCCTCGCGCCGAAATTCGTGGTCGCCGAGCGCGAAGTGTTCGTGACCGCGAGCATCGGCATCGATATCTTTCCGACCGACAGCGGGGAGGCCGAGGATTTACTGAAGAATGCCGACGCCGCGATGTATCACGCCAAGGAACAGGGACGCAACAACTACCAGTTCTACTCGGCAGAGCTGAACGCCGCGGCACACAAACGATTGTCGCTGGAGGGCGGACTGCGCAGGGCGATCGAGCGCGAGGAATTCGTGCTGCACTATCAGCCGCAGGTGACCTTGCGCGGCGCGCGCCTGGTCGGCGCCGAAGCGTTGCTGCGCTGGAACCATCCCGAGCGGGGACTCGTGATGCCAGACGAGTTCATTCCGGTGGCCGAATCCTGCGGCCTGATCGTTCCGATCGGCGAGTGGGTGCTGCGCACGGCCTGCGCACAGAACAGGCGATGGCAGGCGGCCGGGCTGCCCGAGCTGCCGGTCGCGGTCAACATCTCGGCGCGTCAGTTCCGGCCCGATTTCGTGCGAATTGTGCGCCAGGTGCTGGCCGACACCGGGCTCGATGCACGCTACCTGGAACTCGAGATCACCGAAACCCTGTTGATGAAGAATATCGAGGCCACCACCGCCTCCCTCGGCCTGCTCAACGACCTGGGTGTCGCGCTCGCGGTGGACGATTTCGGCACTGGGTACTCGTCGCTTTACTATCTCAAGCGTTTTCCCGTCGACAAGCTCAAGATCGAGCGGGCGTTCGTGCAGGACATCACGGTGGACCCTGACGACGCGGCGCTCGTCAGGGCAATTGTCAATCTGGGACACAGCCTCGGGCTGAGGGTCACCGCCGAGGGCGTCGAAACCGAGGAGCATTTCGCCTACCTGCTCGGCGCAGGCTGCGACGAGGGCCAGGGCTACCACTTCGGCCGGCCGGTGGCGGCGAGCGAATACGAGGCGTTGCTGCGCGCCTCGATCGATTACAGTTCGGGCAGCGCGGTCGTGTTCACCCGGACATGAAACACGTCTCGCACGCGCTGTCGATCCTGGTGTGCGTTGTGGCGGCCGTGGCGCCGAGCGAGGGCCGCGGCAATCCGCTCGCCGCCCAGTACCGGACCGACGCGCAGGCGATCCTGCTCGTCGCCCAGCCCGGCTTGCGCGACCCGAATTTCCACGCCAGCGTGGTGCTCGTCACGCGTACGAGCGAAGGACAGAACCTGGGCGTGATCCTCAACCGCCCCACCGAAATCGAACTGCGGCGAATCGCGCCGCCGGGCGCAGCGCTCGATCGCTACGACGACGTGGTCTATTTCGGCGGGCCGGTTCTGCCGCAGTTGCCGGTCGCGCTGCTGCGCTCCGCGAGTGCGCCCGCCGGTGCGGCATTTCGCGTCCTCGCCCAGGTGTACCTCACCATGCATCCGGACAACATCGCCGCCCTGCTCGCGGGCGGCGACACCCGCTACCGACTGTATGCGGGCTTTTCCGCCTGGGGTCCCGGCCAGCTGGAACGCGAGATCGCCCTGGGCAGCTGGCTGATTCTCCCGGCCGATGAGGACAGCCTGCTGCGTCCGGATACTTCGGGACTGTGGGATGAATTGCTGGCACGCGCGAACGCCCGCAAGGCGTCTCTCCGGGCGACCGCTCGATAGCGGAGCGGCGAACGAAATCGGCGTGCCGGGCGGCGTGCGCAACGAAATGCACGGCTGGCGGGCACAATGAAAAGCCCCGCCGTAGCGGGGCTTTTGCCCGGACCTCCCGGGCGGTGCCGCGGCTGCGGCACTGATGCCATGCGGTAAGCACCGCACATCGGAGCGCGCCAGGCGGCGTCTCC
Source organism: Betaproteobacteria bacterium (assembly GCA_029858545.1). GTDB lineage: Bacteria > Pseudomonadota > Gammaproteobacteria > Burkholderiales > SG8-39 > JAOUFA01. The sequence goes on along the minus strand of JAOUFA010000005.1, from coordinate 21,851 downwards.
TTCGGGACGCCGCTTTCGGATCGCGCGATATCCGGACAATTGCCCGGGGTCTCGCACCCAACGCCGCCGGGGAACCCGTCGACGCTCGCACACTCCAATTCAAAGTTACCACGCGGCGCGTGGCTGTCAAGAGTTCAGCCGCCAGGGTCTTTGCGGATCATCAATATTCGCGAGCAGAATCCCGCGCGCGCGCCCGATGCGCAATCGAGGCTATACTGGTTTGCAATTCTTCGCGCCCGGAATAGCTCCTTGAGCCCCGCCTTCCGTCTCGTGCTCGCCGCCTTCTTGCTCAGCATCGCGCAGATTGCGGGGATCTCGTCTGCGCGAGCCCAGGAAGGCGAAGCGCTGTTTCTCATCGCGCATCCCGCGCTTCGCGATGCCGATTACCGCGAAAGCGTGCTGATCGTCACCGCCGCGCCCAGCGGCGGCCATGTGGGAGTGATCCTCAACCGACCGACGCGGCGCTCGCTCGGCAGCCTGTTTCCGGAACACGCTCCCTCGAAGCAGGTCATCGACCCGGTCTACTTCGGCGGCCCGATGTCGAGCGGCGCGCTGGTCGCGCTGGTGCGCGGCAAGGCGAAGGCCGGCGAGGGATCGGTGCCGGTCACGGACGACCTCTATCTCGCATTTCGTGCCAGTGCGATCGACCGCGTGATCGAGACTGAACCCAACTCGGCACGCTATTTCGTCGGCTATGTCGGGTGGCGTCCGGGAGAACTGAAGGAGGAGATCGATCGCGGGCTGTGGTCGGTACTCGATGCCGACCCGGACATCGTTTTCCGCAAGAATACCGAACGCTTGTGGGAGGACTTGCTGCGGCAGACGCGACGCCTGCGCGCCGGCGCGCCGGCGCATCGCGCCGGCGCGCTCGCCTTCTCCCCGCAGGCTTCAGTAGTTTAGCCGCCAGGCCAGGTGGAACTGCACGTCCGGCACGCTGCCGACACGGAGATCCTCGGCAAGCGCGAAGTCAACGGTGCGCTGAGCGCCGATCATCCAGCTTCCGCCGAACAGGCCCTGCAGCGTGGCGCCCAGTGGCTTGAGATCGCTATCGCGATAGAAGGATCCGTGCGCGTCGACCTGCGCCCGAAGTACGAGTGCCGGCGTCACGCGCCATGCAAGCCCGGCGCTGCCGAAGGGTATGAGGCGACGCTGCTGCGCCGCGAGAATCACGCCCGGTCCTGCGCGTAGCAATCCGGCGCCCGCATACCAGCCGAGCTCACCGCTGCAACGACGCGCGTCGCAGGCCGCACTCAGCCAAAGCGCGGCATCGGTCGCACCACTGCCGCGCAATCCGGTCGCATCGCCCGTCGGGAGCTTGAGCGCGCCGCGCAGCGCCAGATCGGAGGCGCTGTCGGCCGCACCCGATGCGAGCCGGCGCGCCGCGTCAAGCCGCAGATCACCGAGTCCGTCTCCGGCGTCCCGTACCAGCAGGATCGGCACGCCGTTCCTCAGATATTCGATCCACAGTCGGTTGCGCGGGGCGAACTCGCGCCCGCCATTGGGAAACCCGCCCAGTGCATGCCAGCGCTCGATCAATGCATCCGCCGCGCCACCCGAATAGCCGACATAGGGCAGCTCGAGGCCCCATTCGATGCCGTCTCGCGCGCCACGGCGCAGCGCGACGGTAAAACGCCGTGTCTCGGCATCGATCAGAATCCGCTCGCCGCCGCTCGCAGCGTAGGCATAGTGGTTCGCAAGGTCGGCCGAGAAACGCAGGGTGGTCGTGCCGGCATCGAGCACTCGCGCGGGCCCGATCGCGGGAAGCCCGAATATCTGCACCAGCGGACTTTGGTCGGTGAATTCGAAGGGCCGCGTCTCGTCCGCCTGCGCGACCGCGCAGGCGGTCGTCGCGCAGGCCATCAATCCCCAGACAAATTTATCCAGCCGCCTCGCCACCCCCGCATGCTACGCGAGGCGCATGCGCCGGCAAAGCGGCGGGGGACAGGGTGCGCCGATCGCCGGGCAGGCTATATCAGGCGGCCTTTGCCGCCGCGGCCGCCCTGGCGGTGTCCTTCGCCGGGGTCTTCTCGAAGCGCATGCGTCCTCCCTGCGAGTCCACCGTGATGATGTCTCGGGGTGCGAAGCTTCCCTGCAGGATCGCCTTGGCAAGCGGGTTCTCGATCTCCGACTGGATCGCGCGCTTGAGCGGACGCGCGCCGTACACCGGATCGAAACCGATCTTGGCGAGCTCGCCGAGCGCCGCGTCGGTGATCTCGAAGCCGTAATCCATCTTCGCCAGACGCGCCTTGAGGATGCCGAGCTGGATGCGCGCGATCGATGCGATCTGCGCCTCGGCGAGCGCGTGAAACACGATCATCTCGTCGATTCGGTTGATGAATTCCGGACGGAAGTGCCCCTTCACCTCGCCCATCACGGCGAGCTTGATCACCTGGTAGTCGTCGCCCGCCATCGACTGGATCATCTGCGAACCCAGGTTGGAGGTCATCACCAGCACCGTGTTCTTGAAGTCCACCGTGCGTCCCTGGCCGTCGGTCAGGCGCCCGTCATCGAGCACCTGCAGCAGCACGTTGAACACGTCCGGATGCGCCTTCTCGATCTCGTCGAACAGGATCACCGCGTAGGGCTTTCTGCGCACCTGCTCGGTGAGATGGCCGCCCTCCTCGTAGCCGACGTAGCCGGGGGGCGCGCCGATCAGCCGCGCCACCGAATGCTTCTCCATGAACTCCGACATGTCGATGCGGATCAGGTGTTCCTCGGAATCGAACAGGAACGAGGCAAGCGCCTTGCACAGTTCGGTCTTGCCGACACCGGTCGGCCCGAGAAAGAGGAAGCTGCCATAGGGACGGTTCGGGTCAGAAAGCCCCGAGCGCGAGCGCCGGATCGCGTCCGCCACCAGTCGCACCGCCTCGTTCTGGCCGACCACGCGCTCGTGGAGCTTGTCCTCCATCCGGAGGAGCTTGTCGCGCTCGCCCTGCATCATCTTCGATACCGGAATACCGGTGGCACGCGACACCACCTCGGCAATTTCCTCCGCACCGACCTGGGTACGCAAGAGCTTCGTCCTGGGCGCGGCCTCACCCCGGCTGGCGACCTCGGCCTTCTTCAACTGCGCCTCCAGCGCGGGAACCTTGCCGTACTGGATCTCGCTCATTTTCTGCCAGTCGCCCTTCCTGCGCGCGTCTTCCATCTGAAGCTTCAGTTTCTCGAGCTCCTCCTTGATCTGCTGAGCACCCGCGACCTGCGCCTTCTCAGCCTTCCACACCTCGTCCAGATCGGCGTACTCGCGCTCGAGCCGCGCGATCTCGCCCTCGATCAGCGCGAGGCGCTTGCGCGAGGCGTCGTCTTTCTCCTTCTTCACCGCCTCGCGTTCGATGCGGAGCTGAATCAATCTCCGGTCGAGCCGGTCCATCACCTCGGGCTTGGAATCGATTTCCATCTTGATGCGCGCCGCCGCCTCGTCGATCAGGTCGATCGCCTTGTCGGGGAGAAAGCGGTCGGTGATGTAGCGCTGCGAAAGCTCGGCCGCGGCGACGATCGCCGGGTCGGTGATCTCGACGCCATGATGCAACTCGTACTTCTCCTGCAAACCGCGCAGGATGGCGATCGTCGCCTCGACGGTGGGTTCACCGACCAGCACCTTCTGGAAACGGCGCTCCAGCGCCGCGTCCTTCTCGACGTACTTGCGGTATTCGTCGAGCGTGGTCGCACCGATCCAATGCAGTTCACCCCGCGCGAGCGCGGGTTTGAGCATGTTGCCCGCGTCGATCGCGCCTTCGGCCCGGCCCGCGCCGACCATGGTGTGCATCTCGTCGATGAATACGATCGTGCTGCCCTCGTCCTGCGAGAGTTCCTTGAGCACCGCCTTGAGGCGCTCCTCGAACTCGCCGCGATACTTGGCGCCGGCAAGCAGCGCGGACATGTCGAGCCCGAGGACGCGCTTGTCCTTGAGCGTCTCGGGTACCTCGCCGTTGACAATCCGCTGCGCGAGCCCTTCCACGATCGCGGTCTTTCCCACGCCCGGCTCGCCGATCAGCACCGGATTGTTCTTCGTGCGACGTTGCAGGATCTGGATGCAGCGGCGAATCTCGTCGTCGCGTCCGATCACCGGGTCGAGCCGGCCCGCGCGCGCGCGCTCGGTGATATCGAGCGTGTACTTTGCAAGCGCCTTGCGCTGCGACTCGTCGGCCTGCCCGCTCACCGACGCACCGCCGCGCACCTGCTCGATCGCCTTGTCGATTTCCTTCTTCTCGACGCCGGCCTGCTTGAGCAGACGTCCCACTTCGCCCTTGTCGGCGACCGCGGCAAGCAGGAACAGTTCGGACGCGATGTACTGGTCGCCGCGCTTCTGCGCCTCCTTGTCCGCGACGTTGAACAGCGTCGTGAGCTCGCGCGAGACATGCACCTCGCCGGGAGTCCCCTCCACCTTGGGCAGGCGCGCGATCGACTGCTCGAGCGATTTGGCGAGGGCGTTCGGGTTGCCGCCCGCCTTGGCAACGAGCGAGCCCACCCCGCCGTCCTCCTGGCCGAGCAGCGCGAGCATCAGGTGCTGGGGTTCGATGTACTGGTGGTCGTGGCCCAGTGCAAGGCTCTGCGCCTCGGCGAGCGCTTCCTGCAGCTTGGTGGTGAACTTGTCGTAGCGCATGGCTTTGATCCCGTACGAGAATATGGCTTGAGGTGCAGGTGGGGTCAAGGCGGGGAGATTCAAGCACCTGGTGGGGAGATGATCCCGGTCAACACCTTGTTATGGGGGGCTTGCAACATTGACCATTGGATGGGTCGGCGATTTGCAGGTCGTTCCAGGTCTGCCCCTTTTTGAACATTTGCGCTTTGCGCAAATGTTCAAAAAGGGGCAGATCGATTGGAACCTCAACCAGCGAGGCGCCCGACTCCGAAGCAGCACGCAATCTCCCCGCGTTCCGTCATGGAAAAATCCGCCCGCATCAACCTTGCCTACCTGATCTTCGCAATCTTTGCGATGTTCGTCGCCCAGCAATGGTGGCGCGAGGCGCAGACCGTCGAGGTCGTGCCGTACAGCGAATTCGAGAAACTGCTCGCGCAGGACCGCATCGAGGAGGTGATCGTCGGCGAGCAGCGCGTTACCGGCAAGCTCAAGGTGCCTGAAGGCGGCAAGTCGCTGGTGGTCGCCAACCTCGTGCAGCCCGATCTCGCCGAGCGGCTCGCGAAGTACGGCGTCCGATACACGCGCGCCTACGAGAGCACCGTCCTGCGCGACCTGCTCTCCTGGGTCGTTCCGGCGCTGGTGTTTTTCGGCGTGTGGTTCTTCCTCGTACGCCGCATGGCGGGCGAGCAGGGCCTGGGCAGCTTCATGAGCATCGGCAAGAGCCGCGCCAAGGTGTATGTGGAAAAGGAGACCGGCGTGACCTTCGCCGACGTCGCGGGGGTCGACGAGGCAAAGACGGAATTGAAGGAGATCGTCGAGTTCCTCAGGGATCCGCAGCGCTACGGGCGCCTCGGCGCGCGCATTCCGAAGGGCATCCTGCTGGTCGGCCCGCCCGGCACCGGCAAGACGCTGCTCGCGCGCGCGGTCGCAGGCGAGGCCGGTGTGGCCTTTTTCTCCATTTCCGGCGCCGAGTTCGTCGAGATGTTCGTCGGCGTGGGCGCGGCACGCGTGAGGGATCTGTTCGAGCAGGCGCGCCAGAGGGCGCCGGCGATCATCTTCATCGACGAGTTGGACGCGCTCGGCCGCGCGCGCGGCAGCTTCGGCATGGGCGGGCACGACGAGAAGGAGCAGACGCTGAATCAGCTCCTGTCGGAACTCGACGGATTCGATCCATCCACCGGGCTGGTGCTGCTCGCGGCGACCAATCGCCCGGAGATCCTCGATCCGGCGCTGCTGCGCGCGGGACGTTTCGACCGCCAGGTGCTGGTCGACCGGCCCGACAAGCAGGGGCGCGTGCAGATCCTCGCGGTGCACATCAGGAAGGTGCGGCTCGCAGCCGGGATCGACCTCGATCAGGTCGCTGCGCTCACGCCGGGCTTCTCGGGCGCTGACCTTGCCAACCTGATCAACGAAGCGGCGCTGCTCGCGACGCGGCGCAATGCGAACGAGGTCACGCTCGACGACTTTACGCTGGCGGTCGAGCGCATCGTCGCCGGGCTTGAGAAGAGGAACCGGGTGCTGAACGAAAAGGAGCGCCGCGTGGTCGCGCATCACGAGATGGGCCACGCGCTGGTGGCGATGTCGCTGCCGGGTTCGGACCCGGTGCACAAGATCTCGATCATCCCGCGCGGCGTCGGCGCGCTCGGCTATACCATCCAGCGCCCGACCGAAGACCGGTTCCTGATGACGCGCGAGGAACTGGAGAACAAGATGGCGGTGCTGCTCGGCGGGCGCGCTGCCGAGGAAGTCATCTTCGGCCACCTGTCGACCGGCGCCGCCGATGACCTCGCCAAGGTCACCGGCATCGCGCGCAGCATGGTGATGCGCTACGGCATGGTGAAGGCCCTCGGCCACGTTTCATACGAGGACGAACGCTCGCCGTTTCTCGGTGTGCCGACCCTGCCCGGCCCGCGCGAATACAGCGAAGACACCGCGCGCGAGATCGACGTCGCGGTGCGCCAATTCGTCGGCGCCGCTTACGACCGGGCGCTCGCCATTCTCATGCGCGAAAGAGCCCTCCTTGAACGGGGTGCGCGTCAGCTGCTGGACAAGGAGACGTTGGTCGAGGCCGAACTCGCGGAGATCCGCGCCGCGCTGGGTCCGCGCGTCGCCTAGTCACGCCTCCCCCAACACCGTCACCACCACGTGCCGCTCGTGCGGCGCGCGGCGGTGCTCCCACAGATAGATCCCCTGCCAGGTGCCGAGCAGCAGCCTGCCTTCGCCGACAGGGATCGTCAGTGAATTCGCGGTCAGCACGCTGCGCGCGTGCGCGGCCATGTCGTCGGCGCCTTCGCTGTCGTGCGCGTACGCCGGATCGCCGTCGGGCGCGAGCCGCGCGAACAACATCTCCAAATCGCGCCGCACGTCCGGGTCGGCGTTCTCGCACAGGATCAACGAGGCGCTGGTATGCTGCACGAACACCTGACACAGGCCGCTATGCAGGCCGCTTGCCCGCACGACGCGCGCAACCTCTCCGGTCAGGTCCGTCGTGCCGCGTCCAGGCGTTTGCACAATGATGATTTGTTGTCGGGTCATGGTCTGAGAACAATCAACGCAATCGATCGCCAACTCCGCGGCAGCGTGCGCCGCAGCCAGATGACAACTATCGCACGGCCCGTGCCCGCGTGCCGGTGCTAGCATGGGCCGTTCATCTTACGGAGATTCGCACATGAAAGTCTTGCCGGTGCGCGGCGCAGCGAAGGCCGCATGGCTCATCCTCTGCCTCGCGCAGCCCCTCGCCGTGTTCGGCGCGACCTCCGCTCAGGGCGCGTCGCGCGCGCAGATCGAGGCGGTGAGCAATTCGACTTTCGAAGTGGTGGTGCTCAAGCCCACGCACGATTCGCTCACCTACGAGCGCCCGCTGCCGCTCGACCAGATTCCCTATGCGATCCGTAACGATCTCTACTACTCGGTCGGCACGGCATTCGCGATCGCCGGCAAGCGCTGGGTCACCGCGGCCCACGTCCTCGGCCTCGGGCGCGCCAGCATGCAGAAAACCTACCGCCTGCGCGACCGCAAAGGCAAGGTCTACGACATCGACCAGATCTACAAATTCTCGCTGCGCCGGGACTTCGTCGTGTTCTCGATCAAGGACAACCCGGCGGTCAGGCCGCTACCGACCCATACCACGCCGCGCCTCAACGATAGGGTGTTTGCCGTCGGCAACGCGCTCGGCCAGGGCATCGTGTACCGCGACGGCCTGTTCACCTCGCAAACGCCCGAGGAGCGAGACGGCAAGTGGCGATGGATTCGCTTTTCCGCGGCCGCCTCGCCCGGCAACAGCGGCGGACCGCTGCTCGACACGCGCGGACGCGTGATCGGGGTGGTGGTGCGCAAGTCGGAGAACGAAAATCTCAACTATGCATTGCCGATCCGCGAAGTCCTCGATGCGAAGGGCCGGGTCGCCGAAATCAACACCGAGATCATGTACATGATCGACAACATGGCCAACCTCACGCACCGCGAACGGCTCGCCACGGAAATTCCGCTGCCGAAATCCTATGCCGAACTCGACGCCGAGCTGATTCCGATCTTCAATCGCTTCGGCCAGCAGTTGAAGGACACACTCTTCAAGAATCAGGCCGCACGCATCTTCCCCAACGGAGCGACTTCGGCGGCGTTGCTGCACTCGACCTACAACGCGGTGGTGCCGGGCATCCTCGGCATCGGCAAGGACGGCAACTGGGACGCCTTCTTCAACAGCAAGACCCAAACCGGCGACCTGGGCGCCAACGGGCACTTTACCTACGGCACTTTCTTCGGCACCCAGGTGTTCCTCCTGAGGACGCCGGACGCGGTGAAACTGGAGACGCTCCGGTCCGACTCCAAGCTGATGATGGATCTGATGCTGCGCGGCGACCCGTTGTATCGCAGCATCGGCGCCGAGCAGATCCGCATCGTCTCGATGGGCAAGGCGGCGCAGGAAAACACCCACCTCGACGCTTACGGGCGCAAATGGCTGGTGCGTATCTGGGACATCGAGGAAAACGACCAGCGCGTCGCGCTGTTCGCGCTGCCGGTGCCCGGCGGGTTCGTCGGAATGCTGCGGCGCATGCCCACCGGGCTGGCCGAGGGCCACCTCGTCGATCTGCGCGCGTTCGCCGATTTCTTCTACGTCTCCTACTACGGCACCCTCGCTCAGTGGCGCGAGTGGCTGGCGTTGCGCGACCTGCTGCCGGCCGCCTTCGCCGACATTCGCATCGACTTCGACTACGGCCAGCGTTTCGAATATGCCTCGAAACGCCTGTCGTTCTCGTACGGCGCGAAGGAAATGTCGATCACGCCGCACAGCGATCTGAAGCTTCAGTTCTCCTATTTCCAGGATAACGGCCGCACCGTATGGGACGTCACGCAGGTCATCGCCGGCGATGACAAGGACAATTCGACCCTGTTCTCCGTGGCGCGCAACATTCACCCCGCCGCGCGGCTCGACGACAAGTTCAGGGTGCGCTGGGAAAAGATCGCGAAACGCAAGCCGCCGTACGACAAGTCCGCCTTCGCCGAGGACAAGCGAATGCTGGTCGCCGACGTCATCGCGGGTCCGCTCGGCGCCGACAGGCTCGCGCAGGCGCCGCTGCTCTATACCGCGCTCTATGCGTTCGAAGGCAAGGCCGAGCAAAAGAGCGTCGAGGCGAAACTCGATGTCTTCATCGACAAATTGAAGGTCAATGAGTACTGAGGGCGTCCGGCAATCCTGCCGTGCCTCAGCCCGTCGCCACGCGATAGCTGACGATGCCCAGACCGGTCGCGGCGAGCGACCCGAAGAAATGCGCCGCCGAGTGCGCGAGCGCCGATCCGTAGCGCGCGTCCATCAGCAACTGCACCGACTCGGCCGAGAAGGTCGAGAAAGTGGTGAGCGCGCCGAGAAAGCCGGTGATGCACGCGAGCCGCCATTCGGGCGCGAGCGAGGCATGCGCGCCGAAGAAGGCCAGCGCGAGGCCGATCAGAAAACCGCCGCCGAGGTTCGCCGCGAGCGTGCCGAGCGGCAGCGCGGGCAGCAGCGGGTTGAACCAGGTGCCGAGCGCCCAGCGCAGCCACGCGCCCAACACCGCGCCGACCGCCACCGCAGCAAAGGCCGAGATCGGCGGCATCAGCCGGTCTTGCGCCCGGCGCGCCCGGCCCAGCGATCCGCCGCCTGATCGTCGGAGGCGCGCGCCTCGACCCAGCGCGCCCCCCCCGACGTCGCCTCCTTCTTCCAGAACGGCGCGCGCGTCTTCAGGTAGTCCATGATGAATTCGCAGGCCGCGAAGGCGTCGCCGCGATGTCCGCTCGCCACCACCACCAGCACGATCTGATCGGTGGGTTTCAGTTCTCCGACACGGTGGATCACCACGCAGTCGAGCACCTGCCAGCGGCCGCGCGCCTCGTCCACGATGCCGGAGAGCGCCTTCTCGGTCATGCCCGGGTAGTGCTCGAGGGTCATCGCGCCCACGGCGGCGCCCTCGTTCCTGTCGCGCACCAGGCCGACGAAGGCGGCCACGCCGCCGACCCCGGGATTGGCGCGCGACACGGCGCGCATCTCGGCGCCGGCATCGAAGTCCTCGTGCTGGACGGCGATCTTCATCCGCCGCTCATCCCCCCGTCACCGGCGGAAAGAACGCGATCTCGTCGCCCGGCTTGATCGGCGCGCCCGGCTTGACGATGTCCTGGTTGACCGCCATGCGCAGGAGTTTTTCGTCGGCGAGCGCGCTGTGCCAGGCGCCGCCGCGGCCTGCGAGGTGCGCGCGCAGCGCGGCGACCGTGGCCACCCCCGCGGGCAGTTCGAACTCCTCGCCGCCGCTGCCGAGCTGCTCGCGCAGGCTGGCGAAAAAAAGCAGCTTCACTTTCATCTTGAGAATCTCATCCGTACAACTCCGAGTAGGCGAGGAAGCGCACGGCATCGCCCTTCCTGATCACGCGGTTGGGCGGGTTGTCGACCAGGCCGTCGGCCCAGGACGTGGAAGTGAGCACCGCCGAATCCTGCGTCGGGTACAGATCGAGTCCGCCCGATGCATTCCATTTTACGCGCAGGAACTCGCGCCGCGGATCGGCGTCGCTCCAGTCGAAATCGGCGCGCGCATCGAGCGCGCGCGGCGCGACCCGGGCGATGCCCTGGGTGCGCAAAAGGAAGGGCCGCACGAAGATGAGGAAGGTGACGAAGCTCGACACCGGGTTGCCCGGCAGCCCGATGAACGCGGCGGCTCTTTCCTCGTGGCCGATGCGGCCGAACGCGAGCGGCCGGCCGGGCTTCATCGCGATCTTCCACATCAGCAGCGAGCCTTCGGCCTCGACCGCGGGCTTGACGAAATCCGCATCGCCCACCGACACCCCGCCCGAGGTGACGATCACGTCGCACTCGCCCGCCGCGCGGCGCAGCATCGCGCGCGTCGCCTCCAGGTTGTCGGGAACGATGCCGTAGTCGCGGACTTCGCAGCCGAAGCTTCGCGCCAGACCATTCAGGGTGAAGCGGTTCGAGTTGTAGATGCGCCCGGGCGGCAGCGGATCGCCGGGCATCACCAGCTCGTCGCCGGTGAAGAACAGCCCCAACCTCACGCGCCGGTAGAGCGGGAGCTTCGCGATGCCCACCGAAGCGGCGAGCCCCGTGTCCTGAGGACGCAGCCGGATTCCGGCTGCGAGCACCTCGCCGCCCTTGCGCACGTCGCTGCCGCGCAACCTGACCCACTCGCCTGGCTGCGGCCGCTTCTTGACCACCACGTAGTCGCCGTCCACGGCGCAGAATTCCTGCATCACGATCGCGTCCGCCCCTTGCGGGATCGGCGCGCCGGTGAAGATGCGCGCCGCGCCGCCCGGCGCAAGCGCCGTGCCCGTCGCGCCGGCCTGAATGCGCTGCGCCACTTTCAGGCGCGTATCGGGCGCGGGCACGTCGGCCGCGCGCATCGCGTAGCCGTCCATCGCGCTGTTGTCCATCGGCGGCACGTCCATCGTCGAGACCTGCGCGCGCGCGAGCACGCGACCCGAGGCCTCGAGGGTCGGCACTTCCTCGGTTTCCTCCACCGGCCGCGCGCCGGCGAGCAGCACGTCGAGCGCCTCGTCGACCGACAGCAATCCCTTGTTCATGCGAGCTCCAGGTGGCGCAGCACGAACGCGGCGATCGCGTTCGCGTCGTTCAGATCGAGCAGCGGCAGCGGGATCTCCAGCTTTGCGTCGGACGCCACCGCGACGATATATGGGTCGTTCGGGTGCAGCATCGCCTCGCCGGGCTCCGCGCGCCAGACCTCGAGTTTCGGGATCGGCGCGTGCTTGAAGCCTTCGACGAGCAGCAGGTCGCACGGAGAAACATGTCGCGACTGTTCGTCGAACGAGGGCTCCTGTTCGCCGCGCAACTCGTGCATCAGCACCCAGCGGCGCGACGAGGTGACGAGCACCTCCTGTGCGCCGGCGTGGCGGTGCCGGTAGGAATCCTTGCCCGGCTGATCGACATCGAAACTATGGTGCGCGTGCTTGATGAGCGACACGCGCAAACCGCGTTTGACGAGCAGCGGAAGGAGCTTCTCGATCAGCGTCGTCTTCCCGCTGCCCGACCAGCCCGCGAAACCGAAGGTTTTCATTGCACGGCGTTCATTCTCATGGCCGTGCGATTCTAGCAGGCGAGACGCGCCGTCAGCCGCCCTTCTCCTCGCCCGGCTGCCGCCCCGGCTCGAAGCCGCCGACCTCGTGGTAGGTGATCTTGCTCTCTTCCTCGAAGGCGCGAACCTCCGGCGCGACCCCCTGCAGGCCCATCTCCTGCCAGCGCGCCGCGACCTGCTCGTAGACTTCCTTCCTGAGCGTGGTGCGCTTGGAGAACACCGGCAGGTGGCGGTGATCCTTGCACGCGTTGATGAGCGCCTTCGAACCGTAGGGCCTGTTCTCGGGCGGGTTCTGCGTCGGATCGAGCCAGGTGCTCCAGGTGTTTCTCAGGATGTCGATGTCGTCGATCGGATGGCAGCGGCTCGCCATCGCCCAGATCACCTGGTCCATGTCGGTCGGATCGATGTCCTCGTCGACGGCGATGATCCACTTGGTGTAGTAGGCGCCGCCGGGCACCTGCGCGGCGAGCGCGAGCACCTGCGCGGCGTGTCCCGCGTGGCGCTGCTCGAGGCTGATCACCGTCATGCCGAAGCCGCCCGCGGCGGCAGGATGCGCGTAGACCCCCTTGATTCCCGGTATCCCCAGCTTGTCGAGGTCGTCCCAGATCTTCGCCGAACGGATCACCGAGAAAAAGCCGCTTTGCTCGCAGGAGGGATAGTCGGCCATCAGCGCGTTGGTGAGGATCGGTTGCGTGCGGTGATGCAGCGCGGTGATCTCGACCAGCGGGCAGCCCGCCTCGGGCCTGCCGTAGTAGCCGGGAAATTCGCCGAACGGACCTTCCTTCCTCACCGAGCCCGGGCGGATGATGCCTTCGATCACGAGTTCCGCGTTGGCGGGCAGGAGCAAGTCGGTGCTGACTCCGCGCACCACGGGAATCGCCTCGCCCTTGATGCCACCGGCGAATTCGTACTCGGAGATGTTCTTCGGAAAGGTCTGCGATCCCACCAGCATGAACAGCGGGTCGATGCCCCAGGCGGCCGCGACATGAATCGGCTCGCCCTTTTGCCAGGCACGCGTGATATGCAGCCGCGCGTCCTTGCCCGGCGAGAGGTACAGACCCACCTCGTTCCTGCCCTGCACCATCATCCGGTAAGTGCCGATATTCAGATAGCCGCTATCGGGATCGCGCGTGATCACCGCGTCGGCGGTTCCCGCGTAGCGGCCCCCGTCGAGCGGCCAGTGGCGCGGGATCGGCAGTTTCTCCAGATCGATCTGGTCGCCGCGCAGGGTGTTTTGCATCAGCGGGGCATCCTTGGCCGCGACCTCGCGCGGCTCGATGCGGCGTTTCAGCTTGTCCTTGACGCGCCGGATCAGTTCGACGGTAGGCGTGTCGGCGGGTTCCTCCAGCGTCAGCGCGACCCGGCGGATGCTCGGGCCGAGCACGTTCCAGAGAAGCTTCGCGCCGATCGGGCTCTTTTCGAAACCGCGCGGCTGCTCGAACAGCACCGCCGGCGAAGGCTGCTGCTTGGCCACCAGATAGGAGACCGCGCTCATTTCTTCGTCGCGGTCGACCGGTGCGCGCACGCGCGCCAGTTCGCCGAGCGACTCGACGCGCGCGAGCCATTCGCGCAAGTCCTGCACCGGTTTGACTCCATGCGCCCTGGCCGCCGGCTTGGCGCTCACGCCACGATCGTTCATTGCCCCTGCTCCCCTCGGTCGTCTGACGATACGACGAAGGTTAGCAGGCGCAACCGCGCACGACCACGCCCGGTTCGCATCCGCGCGGCCGATTTCTCTCGCGGAATTGACATCGAGTAGCAATGAAACGGGAATTCCTTCCGGCCTCCCCGTCACCGGGCGTTCGGGAAGAAAAGCTGCTCCCCGCGCACCTTATATCCCGCGATCGTCTGCTGCCCCTCCGGCGAGATCAGCCAGCCGATGAAACGCCTGCCGGGCGCCTGCTTCACGTGCGCATGTTTCGCCGGATTGACGAGCATGACGCCATACTGGTTGAACAGTCGCGGGTCACCCTGGACCAGGATCGCGAGGTCGCCGCGGTTCCCGAACGACAGCCAGGTGCCGCGGTCGGCGAGGATATAGGCATTCATCGCCGAGGCGGTGTTGAGCGCCGGTCCCATCCCCGAGCCGGTTTCGCGGTACCAGGCGCCCTTGACAGACGGCATTGCGAGGCCGGCCATCTTCCACAGGCGCAATTCGGCGGCATGGGTGCCGCTGCGGTCGGCGCGCGAGACGAAAGTCGCCTGCGTGGCATGAATCGTCTTCAGCGCCGCGGAGATATCCCTGCCGCGCGCATGCGCCGGGTTGCTCCGCGGACCGATCAAGACGAAGTCGTTGTACATCACGGGATGGTAGTCAACGCCCCAGCCCGCGCTGACGAATTTCTTTTCCGCCACCGGGTCGTGCACCAACACCACGTCCGCGTCACCGCGCCGCCCCATGTCGAGCGCCTGGCCGGTGCCCACCGCGACCACGCGCACCTCGATGCCGGTCTTCTTCGTGAACCCGGGCAGCAGGTGCGTGAACAGGCCCGACTGCTCGGTCGAGGTGGTCGAGGCGACGGTGATGAACGGCCGCGCGGCCTGCGCCGGCGCGACAACGAGAGCCACCGCGACCGCGGCGGCGACCTGTATCAGGTCCATGGAAGTTCACCCCTGATGAATGCGGCCGCCTCGACCGTCGCCGGCCGGGCCAGAAATTCGTCGACCGGCGCGCGCTCGATCACCCGCCCGGCGTGCAGATAGATCACCTCGTCGCCCAGGCGCCGCGCCTGGGCGAGGTTGTGGGTCGCCATCACGACCTTCGTGCCGGCCGCGTCGAACGCCTTGATTACGGTTTCGATTTCGCGCGTCGCGCTCGGATCGAGGCTCGCGGTCGGTTCGTCCAAGAACAGCACTTCCGGGTGCAACGCCCAGGCGCGCGCGAGCGCGAGGCGCTGCTGCTCGCCGCCCGAGAGCACGCGCGCGGGACTTGCCGCGCGATGCCGGAGCCCGACGCTGTCGAGCGCCTCGATCGCCTGCGCCTCGCACTCGTCGCGCGCCGTGCCCGCCGCCCTGAGCGCGTAGACGACGTTCGCGAGTGCCGAACGGCGCAGCATCACCGGCCGCTGGAATACCATCGCCTGGCGCCGGCGCAGCGTCTTCGCGCCCTGCTCGCGCCACAGCACCGCGCCCGAACTGGGCGCGAGCAGGCCGTGCATCAGACGCATCAGCACGCTTTTCCCCGCGCCGTTCGCGCCAAGGATGATCGTGCTCGGACCCGCCGCGATCTCGAGCGACACGCGATCGATGATCGTACGCCCGCCTGCGGCGAACGACAGATCCTTCAGCGCGAGCGGCAGGATCGCGGCCACGCTCAACCGTAGCGCCGCTGCGCGGCGTCCTTCAACAGGTGCGCAGCGGCATTGAGCAGCAACACGATCGCGATCAGCACCATGCCCAGCGCGAGCGCGAGCGGCAGATCGCCTTTCGAGGTCTCGAGCGCGATGGTGGTGGTCATCACGCGCGTCACACCGTCGATATTTCCGCCGACGATCATCACCGCACCGACTTCGGCGCTCGCGCGCCCGAGCCCGGCGAGCACCGCGGTGAGGAGCGAAAATCGCATATCCCAGAGAAGCGTCAGCGCGGCGTCGAAGTTCCCCACGTCGAGCGAACGCAACTGCTCCTCGTACTCGTGCCAGGCGTCCTCGAGCGCTTGGCGCCCGAGTGCGGCGATGATCGGCGCGATCAATACCGTCTGCGCGAGCACCATCGCACCGGGGGTGAAGAGCAGCCCGAACTGCCCGAGCGGTCCGGCGCGCGAAAGCAGCAGATAAATGACGAGGCCGACCACCACCGGCGGCAGACCCATCAGCGCGTTGAGCAACACGATCACCGACTGCCGCCCGGCAAAACGCGTCACGGCGAGCGCCGCGCCGATCGGCAGGCCGATGAGCGTCGCACAGGCGACCGCCGACAGGCTCACTTCAAGGCTCAATGCGACGATGCCGAGCAGCGTCGCATCGCCCGAAACAACGAGCGTCAACGCGGTATGCAGGGCATCGGCAAGGCTATCCAAGTTCTGTTTCGGGACGGCGCATGAGGGAATCCGATTGTAGCCGGGGTTCGCCGCGGCGGGTTTCGCGCGCGGGCCGGAATTCGATTAATCTTCAAGCATCGAGGGAAGCCGCCCGGCCGGCAAACGGCGCGCATGACTCGCGAGGTCCAAATTGAAGCCCCACCACCTGCTCTTTCTTTGCACCGGCAACTCGGCGAGATCGATCCTCGCCGAGGCGTATCTGAATTCGGTCGGCCGCGGCCTCTACACCGCGCACAGCGCCGGCAGCCACCCCGCGGGCCGGGTCCATGCGCAGGCGATCGATCTGCTGAAGCAGCGCGGCATCGCCACCACCGCGCTGCGCTCCAAGAGCTGGGACGAATTCGTGCGGCCCGGCGCACCGCAATTCGATTTCATTTTCACCGTATGCGACAACGCCGCGGGCGAGACCTGCCCGGTGTGGCCCGGGCAGCCCCTGAGCGCGCACTGGGGAATCGCCGACCCCGCCGCGGCGACCGGCACCGACGAGGACCGGCGCCGGGCGTTCGCGCGCGCGTTCGACGAGTTGAGCATGCGAATAGACCTCTTCTTGAATCTGCCGATCGGCCAACTCGACCGGCACGCACTGAAGAAAAGGCTCGACCAGATCGGCAGCGCTGCGCGCAAGGGGGAAAAGCGATGAGCGCCGCCGCGCCGCCCGCGCTCGGGTTTTTCACGCGCTGGCTCACGCTCTGGGTGTTCCTGTGCATCGTCGCCGGCATCGGTCTGGGCCGGGTGCTGCCCGGGGTGTTCCAGACACTCGGGCGCATGGAGATCGCACGCGTCAACCTCCCGGTCGGATTGCTCATCTGGGTAATGATCGTCCCGATGCTGCTCAGGATCGACTTCGGCGCGATCGGCCAGGTGCGCCGCCACTGGCGCGGCATCGGCGTCACGCTCGCGGTGAACTGGCTGGTGAAGCCCTTCTCGATGGCGCTGCTCGGCTGGCTGTTCCTGCGCCACGTCTTCGCGCCGTATCTGCCTGCCGCGCAAATCGACGGCTATGTCGCGGGGCTGATCCTGCTCGCCGCGGCCCCGTGCACCGCGATGGTGTTCGTCTGGAGCCGGCTATGCCGGGGCGACCCGTACTTCACGCTGAGCCAGGTCGCGCTGAACGATGCGATCATGGTCGTCGCCTTCGCGCCGATCGTCGGACTGCTGCTCGGCCTGTCGGCGATCCGCGTGCCCTGGGATACGCTGATCGTCTCGGTGCTGCTCTATATCGCGATTCCCGTGATCATCGCGCAGGTCGCGCGCCGCGCGCTGCTGCGCGGGGGCGAGGCGCGACTGCGGCGCGCGATGGACCGGATCGAGCCGTACTCGATCGCCGCGCTTCTCACCACGCTCGTGCTGCTGTTCGCGTTCCAGGGCGAGCGCATCCTCGCGCAACCGCTCGTGATCCTGCTGCTCGCGGTACCGATCGTGATCCAGGTCTATTTCAATTCTGCGCTCACCTATCTGGTCAATCGCCGGCTGCGCGTGGCACATTCGGTCGCGGGTCCCTCGGCGCTGATCGGCGCGAGCAATTTCTTCGAACTCGCGGTGGCCGCGGCGATCAGCCTGTTCGGATTCGATTCCGGTGCCGCACTCGCGACCGTGGTCGGCGTTCTGGTGGAAGTCCCGGTAATGCTTTCGGTGGTGGGAATCGTGAATCGCACCAGGCGCTGGTACGAGCGTGCCGCGGGAGGCGATTGAGCCGCCGGCCCGTCGCCGCGCTGTGCATCGCCCTGTGCGGCGCGCTGCTCGCCGTGCCGATGACCGCGGCGCGTGCGGCGGAGCGCATCCAGGTGTTTGCCGCGGCGAGCCTGAAGAACGCGATGGATGAGATCGCGCGCGGCTATTCCGGCGCGCCGCCGGCGCTCGTCTACGGCGGCAGTTCGCGGCTCGCGCGGCAGATCGAACTCGGCGCTCGGGCCGTGTTGTTCGTCTCGGCCGACCGGGCGTGGATGGACTATCTCGCCGCGCGCGGCGCGCTCGAACCCGGCACGCGACGCGACCTCGTCGGCAACCGGTTGGTGCTGATCGCCCCGCGCTCGAGCGGCGTGACCCTTCGCATCGAGCCGGCGATGCCGCTCGTTGGGGCGCTGCACGGCGGACGCCTCGCGCTGGGCGACCCGGCGCACGTACCGGCCGGCCGCTACGCGCGCGCGGCGCTGGAGAAACTCGGCGTCTGGAGCCCGCTGCGCGGGCGGCTCGCCCCGGGCGAGAACGTGCGCGCGGCGCTTGCGCTGGTGGCGCGCGGCGAGGCGCCGCTCGGCATCGTCTACGAGACCGATGCGCGCGCCGATCCCGCGGTGCGCGTGGTGGATCGTTTCGACGCGTCGCTGCATCCGGCGATCGTTTATCCGATGGCGTTGGTCAAGGGCGCCGGCAAGGAGGGGCGCGCACTCGCGGCGTATCTGCAATCGCCCGCGGCGATGCGCATTTTCCGGGCACAGGGTTTCGCCCCGTTACACTAGCGCGCCATGCTGACTCCCGACGAATTCGACATCCTGCTGCTCAGCCTGAAGGTCGCCTTCTGGAGCAGCCTGGCGAGCCTGCCGGTGGCGCTTGGCCTGGCACTGTTGCTCGCGCGCGCCGAATTTCCGGGCAAGACCCTGGTCGACGGCATCGTGCATCTGCCGCTGGTGCTGCCGCCGGTGGTGATCGGCTATCTGCTGTTGATCGCCTTCGGCCGTAACGGGCCGATCGGTGCATTTCTCGAAGCGCATGCCGGCGTCGTGTTCGCCTTCCGCTGGACGGGTGCCGCGCTCGCCTCGGCGCTGATGGGCCTGCCGCTCGCGGTGCGCGCGATGCGCCAGTCGATCGAGGCGGTGGACCGGCGGCTCGAGGCGGCCGCGGCAACCCTCGGCGCGGGACCGCTCGCGGTGCTCGCGACGGTTACCCTTCCGCTGATGCTGCCGGGCCTGTTCAACGGCATGCTGCTGGCCTTTGCGCGCAGCCTTGGGGAATTCGGCGCGACCATCACCTTCGTCTCCAACATTCCGGGCGAGACCCAGACCCTGCCGCTCGCGATCTATACGCTGACCCAGGTACCGGGGGGCGACGCGCAGGCCCTGCGCCTGTGCGTGCTCGCGGTGCTGCTCTCGCTCGCCGCATTGATCGTCTCCGAATGGCTGCTGCGGCGCGCACGGCGCCGGACGGGCAACGCATGAGACTCGAGGTCGCGATCCGCGCCGGTCTGGGGAGCTTTGCGCTCGACACCCACTTCGCGAGCGAGGGCCGGCTCACCGCGCTGTTCGGCCGCTCGGGATCGGGCAAGACCAGCGTGCTGAACGCGATCGCGGGACTGCTTCGCCCGCAACAGGGCCGCATCGCGCTCGACGGCGAACCGCTGTTCGACGCCGCGGGCGAGGTCGATGTCGCAACGCACCGCCGGCGCATCGGCTACGTGTTCCAGGAAGGCCGACTGATGCCGCACCTGAACGTGCGCCACAACCTGCTCTACGGACGCGGCTATGCGCGCCACGCCGACGGGCCTTCGTTCGACGCCGTGGTCTCGCTGCTCGGCCTGGGCGCGCTGCTCGCGCGCCGCACGCAGGCCCTTTCGGGCGGCGAGAAACAGCGCGTCGCGATCGGCCGCGCGCTGCTCGCCAACCCGCGCCTGCTCTTGATGGACGAGCCGCTCGCCTCGCTCGATGCGCCGCGCAAGGCCGAAATCCTCTATTACGTCGAGCGGCTGCGCGACGAGTCGGGCGTACCGATCGTGTATGTCAGCCACTCGCTCGACGAGGTGGTTCGGCTCGCCGACAGCCTGGTGGTGATGTCGGAGGGACGCGTCGTCGGTCACGGCAGCGTCGAGGATCTGATGTCGAGCATCGAACTGCGCCCCTTTATCGGGCGCTTCGAGGGCGGCGCGGTGATCGATGCGCGCGTCGCCGAGCAGGATCTGGAGAACGGCCTCGCGCGCCTGGAGTTTTCCGGCGGCGTGCTCTACGCCGCCGACGTCGAAGCGCTCGTCGGCGAGCGGGTGCGGGTGCGCATCCGCGCGCGCGATGTCTCGCTCGCGTTGCAGCGGCCGGTGGACATCAGCATCCTCAACGCGCTGCCCGGCAGCGTGGTGGCGCTCGGCGAGGCAACGGGTGCGAGCCTCGACGTGCGCATCGACATCGGCGGTACCGCGCTGATTTCGCGCATCACGCGCAAGTCGGCGAATGCACTCGGGCTGGCGCCGGGGGTGCGGGTATTCGCGCTGGTGAAGTCGGTGTCGCTCGACCGGAGAAGCCTCGGCTACGCTTGACCTCGCGCCGCGTTGCGCTAGACTGCGTCCGGTTGTACCTCGGGACGCAGGCTCCCGGCGCGCGTCCGCGCGCACCAAGACGGTGGTCGTCCAAGCTCTGCGCTAGCCTCTGAAAGGAGAGCCATGGACGCGTCCGTTTCGCCCGATCTGCTGCGCCAGGAGTTGAACTCGGCACATCCCCCTCTCGTAGTCGATGTCCGCGGCAGTCCCGCGTTTCTCGCCTCGCCCGGGCTCATTGCGGGCGCGCTGAGGCGCGATCCCGAGCAGGCGGCAACCTGGGCCGCGGCGCTACCCGCCGCCGCAGGCGTGGTGCTGTACTGCGTGCACGGCCGCGAAGTCAGCCGAGGCGCGGCCAGCGTGCTCGCCGGTCTTGGGCTTCGCGCGCGATTCCTGGAGGGCGGTATCGAGGCCTGGCGGGCCGCGGGCGGGGAACTTGCGGAAAAGCCGGTCGGGGCTTCGACGCGCTGGGTCACGCGCGAACGTCCCAAGATCGACCGCATCGCCTGCCCCTGGCTGATCCGCCGTTTCATCGATCCCGGGGCGGAATTCCTCTATGTGCCCAGCGCCGAGGTACGACGCATCGCCGCAGCCCGCGCAGCGACGGCCTATGACATTGCCGATGTGCGCCTCTCGCACGAGGGCGAACGTTGCAGCTTCGACGCCTTTCTCGCCGCTTACCGGTTGCGCGATCCGGCGCTCGCCGAACTCGCGGTAATCGTACGCGGCGCGGATACCGCGCGGCTCGACCTCGCTCCTCAGGCGGCGGGACTTGCGGCGATCTCGCTCGGCCTGTCGCGCCTGTATCAGGACGACTTCGAAATGCTCGCGCGTGGCATGATCGTCTACGACGCGCTCTATGCCTGGTGCCGCGAAGGCAAGGGTGAATCCCATACCTGGAATCCGCAGGCGTATCCGTGAATCAGCGCGACCAGCCCCAAGAGAAGTACGACGGCCCGGCACCCCGGCCGGTCTCCTTCGGCGAAGCGTTGCGCTTCTGGCTGAAGCTCGGCTTCATCAGCTTCGGCGGCCCGGCAGGGCAGATCGCGATCATGCATCAGGAACTGGTCGAGCGAAGGCGCTGGATCTCGGAGAAGCGTTTCCTTCACGCGCTCAACTACTGCATGCTGCTGCCCGGCCCCGAAGCGCAGCAGCTCGCTACCTACATCGGCTGGCTGATGCACCGCAGCGGGGGCGGCATCGTCGCCGGCGGCCTGTTCGTGCTGCCGTCGCTTTTCATCCTCATCGGTCTCTCCTGGGTCTACCTGGCCTGGGGAAGCCTGCCCGCGATCGCGGGGCTGCTCTACGGCATCAAGCCCGCGGTGGTGGCGATCGTGCTCGCTGCGGCCTGGCGCATCGGCTCGCGCGCGCTGAAACACCCCGCGCTCTGGGTCATCAGCATCGCTGCCTTCGCGGCGATCTATTTCTTCG
>JAOUFA010000189.1 GCA_029858545.1 Betaproteobacteria bacterium | reverse complement strand
CCTGCAGCGGGTCTTTCGGCAGGGTGACTTTGGCGACGATGTCCTTTTCCGTGAAGCTCCTGCTCTTCACGCGCCCGACCGCAAGCGAGTCGCCCGGCTGAATCGTGCCGAGCACAAAGTTCACCACTGCCTGGGCTTTGCCGATTTCCTTGGTGTAGGTTCCTGAGGTGTCAACGAGGACGTAGACCGCGTGGCGGTGATCGATGGTGGGTCCGCAGGCCGCTACCAGCGCGAAGCCAATCGTGGCTGCAATTGCTTTCGGGAACCGGCTGGTCATGTGGCCTCCCGGGTGCGTACTGCAGGTTGCCGTCCTCGGGTAAACAGCCGTTCGACCGCGAGCGGCGCGAAGATCAGCACGTCATAAAGGGTGGCGAGCAGCTTGCCGCTTTCCCGAGCCAGCAACGAAAGCAGGCGCAGCACGAAGGCGCCGGCGCGCAACATCAGCACGAGGCCCACGCCGAGTACGGTACGCCCGGCGGAAATCAGATATTCGAGCGGTATTCCCGCAAAAGCGAGCGCGAAGGGTAGCGTAAAACCAAGAATCATCTGGCCGTAGGTCGGAATCCTGCCGATCCAGCCACTGTCGGCTGTCGCGGCGGCGGTTGCGCTGGCCGCCGCACCGAGTGCTTGCTTGAATGCCGTCTGATCGGCAATCATCGCATCTCGCATCACCGCGAGCGCGACTTCGACTCCGGCAAGCACCAACAGGATGGTGAGCGATACCCACATCAGGCGGCGGCGCATCTTCTCATTGAGATTGCCGAGCGGAAAGAGATGTGTGAAGCGCAGAGATTCCAGCAGGAACAGCCCCATGAGCGTCTCGAACAGGACGATCACCAGCGCGGCCACCTCGGAGGCGAGAAGATTTCCGGTGATGTAGTCGCCGGCTCCGACCATCGCCGACATCGGCAGCGCAATGAGCTTGAAGTTGACGAACCCCCCGCCCATCGCGATCAGCATCACCAGTGCTGATATGAAGAACTGGGTTGAGGCCGATACCGTCATCACGTGTTCGGCCCGCTTTGGATCGGAGAAGATCGACTGCAGTTTGGCGACCCCCGCATCGATGCGTGCGGCGCCGTCCTGAAGTCCGGTGACGCTTCGCTCGACGCGGGTGAGGTTTTGCCCCACGCTGCGCCAGAACGGCAGAAACTTCTGCAGGATGCGGTGGCGTGCCTGGTAGGCGGCACGATACTCGTTGAGTACCTTTTTGTAGATCCCGTCGAGCGAGGCGCGAATGTCGGAAAGTATTTTTTCGACGACTCCGTCGCCGCTTGCCTTGACATTCGCGACCGCCTCGACTGCTGCGACCCACTCGGGTGGCGGCGGAGGAACTTCGGCACAGTGCTTGTAGTCCTCTTCGATGCGCGTGATCTCGTCCATCAGCTTGCGCTGCAAGGCAGGGTAGCCTTCAAGATCGCGTTGCACGATTGCTGACACGCGTTCAAAGTCACGCTCGATCGAGAGCCTTACTTCGGTCGCGCCATGCGCGAACAGCACCGCGCGGTTTCTCTCCTGCAGTCGCGTCGCCGCGGAACTTGTCCAGCGTGCGGCGAGCCGAAGCGGGTTGGCGATCAGTAGTGAGGTGTGGAGGAAGAGTTGGCGCACGGGGGTGCGGGCGGCGTACAACAACGGAATGACGATCAGAAGGAGTGCGAGCAGCGACGCGAGCGGCTGCTGTGGCCAGATCATCAGAAAATCCACGGTTTGCATGTTTCCTCCCACTTCGTGGTCGAACTGCACCTGCTCGAACCTCGCGTCACGATCGACGCCAGGCGGGCCAAAGCGGCCAGTGCAACGATCCTAGCCCCCGGTGAAGCAGGTCCATACGCAATATGTCACGTCATGGGCGTCGGGAAGCGGGTCAAATCGTGTCTCGCTGAGGGCATTGCCGGCGGATGTCGCCCGAGGGCGACGAGCGGTGCGGACTTATCGCACGCAACGGGCGTGCGGTCTTCCGGCGCGGAACTCTTCGTCCGGTCCACCAGGTGCATCGTGGCGTGATAAATTGCGTGCCGGGTCCGCGCTATGACGCGATACCATGGATCCCTGCGGCGAATCGCTTGCCCCTACCGAATGGTCTGGATGCTGTCACTGTGAAGAAAGGAACGATCATGCAGCGTGTTCTCAAGGCGTGTTTTGTGTTTGTGGCGGCAATCAGTGCCGTGTCCGCGCAAGCGGCGAACAGTATTACCCAGGTGCAGACTCTTGGCCAGTCTGCATTCCGGGATTTGAGCGAGGATCTCGGCGCGGCGTTGTCGTACAAGCCGCTGGGCCCCGCCGAGCCGCTTGGCATCACCGGGTTCGATGTTGGCCTGGATGCGAGCGTTACACAGTTCGCGCATGCGCAGGCGATTCTGGCCGCCACGGGCAACACCGGTTCGTCTTTTTCGCTGCTCGTCCCGCGGTTGCACGTTCAGAAGGGCTTGCCGTTCAATATCGACGTTGGTTTGGCACAAACCTCTGTGCCGGGGACCAACATCAAAGTCACCGGCGGCGAACTGCGCTATGCGTTCCTCGAGGGCGGCCTTGCGATGCCGGCGGTTGCCGCGCGCCTGAGCATGACCAAGCTCTCGGGTGTCGATCAGCTCGATTTCAAGACCAAGTCGCTCGATATTTCGATCTCCAAGGGTTTCGCGATGTTCAAGCCCTATGCGGGCATTGGCCGCGTGTGGGTCGATAGCACACCGCTTGGCAACGCGGCCGCGGCGCCGGCGTCGCTCACACCGGAAAGCATGAGCTTGGGCAAGACCTTCGTCGGCGCCAACGTCACTTTTCTGCTTGCGGCGATCGGCGTGGAGGTGGATCGCACCGGATCGGCGCGTACCACCAGCCTGAAGCTCGCGTTGCGCTGGTAGCACGGCGATCGGATACACGCTCTGCAGTTCGCGGCAGAGCGTATGGCGGCATCGCGTCGCGCGAGGGACATTTCGCCGCTCGCGGATTCACGCTGTGAGCAACAGGCAGGGGGCGTAGACCCGCGCGCTTCCGATTTCTTTCCCGGGAGGGTCCGTGCCATGTCTTTTCATCTGCGATTTGTCGTTCGTGTCCTGACGGGTCTCGGTCTCGCGCTGCTCGCAGTCGGTTGCGATCTGAGCGGCCCGAAGCAGGCGCCCGAAGTTCCGCCCCAGGACGCATCCTGGAGCCAACTCATCAGCGCGCACACCACCGGAATCGTTTCCCGGAAATCTCGGCTGCGCGTGGTGTTCGTGAGCGACGTCGCCGGCAAGGAGCAGGTCGGCAGGAGCGCGGCGGATTTCATCGAATCGGATCCCTCGATTGACGGAAGCGCGACATTCGCGAGCGAGCGCGAAATCGTCGTCTTGCCCAAGGGCGATTTGCAGGCGGGGCGCCACTACCGGGTTGCGGTGCGCGGCAAGGGCCTGCTTGGAATCCCTGAAAAACTGCAGAAATATGAATTCGTTTTCCAGGTCATCGCGCAGGATATCGATGTCAATATCGCCGGCCTGAGCGCGAAGGAAGGCGATGACCGGGAGATGCTGCTCAAGGGCTCGGTGGTGACCGCTGACGAGGAGGAAGCCGCGCGACTGGAAAAGGTCCTTGCCGCGAGGCTTGCCGAGAAGCCGCTCGCCATTCAGTGGCAGCACGCGGGGGACGGCAGGCACCACGATTTCACCGTGTCGGGTATCGCCCGCGGCAGCGAATCCCAAACGCTGAAGCTCTCCTGGGATGGCGAGGTGATCGGCGTGAAGAACAAGGGCAACCGGGATATCGAAGTGCCCGCGCGCGACACGTTTAAGGTGACGAGCATCCAGGCGGTGCGCGAGGAGCAGCAGTACGTGCGCATCCTGTTCTCCGACAGCGTCGACCCGAAACAGAACCTCAAGGGGATGGTGCGGTTGGGCAGAGGCGGTTACACCGCGCGTGTCACGGGCAACGCAGTGGCACTGTATCCGGATCGTGGGCTGGATGGCGAGATCGTCGTCACTGTGGAACCCGGGGTGCGGAACACGAAGGGCGGGAAACTCGAAAAAGCGGCGCGCGAAACCGTCATTTTTTCGAGCGAGAAACCGCGTGTACGTTTCTCCGGAAAGGGGGTGATCCTTCCGGACAACGATACGCTCAGTGTGTCGTTCGAGGCGATCAACGTACGGTCTGTGCAGGTGACGGCGTTCCGCGTTTTCGACAACAACATGGGGCAGTTTCTTCAGGCGAACAAGCTGGACGGAGCCCATGAGCTGGGGCGCGTGGGTCGCTATCTGTGGCGGCGCACCGTCCATCTGAATGCGCCGGAGTCGAACAAGTGGGGCCGGTATGCATTCGATGTTACCAAGCTGTTCAAGGACAATCCGGGCGGGATGTTCCGCCTTGTGCTCTCGGTGAATCGCGCGGGCTCGGCTTTCGCATGTCCCGGCGCGCAACAGCCGGAGGTCGCGATTGTCGAACCAAAGTTGAACAACGAGGATGATCATACGAATCGCGACGTGAGCAGTTGGGATTTCGCCGAGCAGTATTTCGGCGTCGGCGACGACAAGAGCACATGGCGCGACCGCGAGGATCCCTGTAAGAACGCCTACTTCCGTTTTGGCAAGGGCGTGCGCGATGCGCGCAACCTGCTTGCCTCGAACATCGGTCTGCTTGCGAAGCGCGATCAGCGCGGTAGGCTGTTCATAGTCGCCACTGACCTGCGCAGCGCGAAACCTTCCAGAGGCGTGAAGCTTAGCGCGATGAACTACCAGAACCAGACGATTGGCCTGGCCGAAAGCGACGGCGACGGTTTCGCCGAACTGAAGGCTACGGGAAAGCCCTTCTATGTGCTTGCCGAAAAAGACGGTCAGAAGGGATATCTGAAGCTGACCGAGGGCGTCGCGCTACCGGTATCGCACTTCGATGTCGGCGGCGAGAAGGTGGTCGGCGGCATCAAGGGATACATTTACGGCGAGCGCGGGGTGTGGCGGCCAGGCGACGAGATTTTCCTGACTTTTGTATTGCAGGATAAGGAGCATAGCCTGCCGCCGGGACACCCGGTTACGCTCGAGTTCTACAATCCCAAGAACCAGCTGATCCAGTCGCAGACTAACGGCGCACCGGTGGCCGGCATGTATCGCTTTACGCTCAAGACGGCGAGCGACGCGCCGACTGGGGATTGGACTGCGAAAGCGCTCCTCGGCGGCAAGAGCTTTACGCGCACCGTCAAGGTTGAGACGGTGATGCCCAACCGCCTCAAAGTCGAACTCGATTTTGGCAAACCGCTGCTCAAGGCCTCCGAGCCACTGCGAGGCAAGCTCTTCGGGCAGTGGTTGAACGGTGCGACGGCAGGGGGGCTCAATGCGGATATCAAGGCGCGTTTTGCGGCGGTGCCGACCCGCTTCGAGCGTTTTGCGGACTTCATCTGGGACGACCCCGCGCGTGAATTTTCCGGCGAGCCCGAGACCCTGTTCGAGGGCAAGCTCGACAACCAGGGATTCGCGAACGTATCGCACGAGTTGGCGGCGGGCAAGAACGCTCCCGGGATGCTCTCGGCGACGTTTACCAGCCGGGTATTCGAGCGCGGAGGTGCGTTCAGTGTGAGCCGGATCTCGGTACCCTATTCTCCGTTCGATAGCTACCTGGGAATCAGGCTTCCTAAGGGTGACCAGTCGCGCAACATGTTGCTCACCGACAAGATCCATACGGTCGAACTGGCGAGCCTGTCGGCCGACGGTCAGCCGGTCTCGATGAAGAGTGTTCAAGTCACGCTGTACAAGGTGGAATGGCGCTGGTGGTGGGACAAGTCAGGCGACTCGCTGGCGCAGTACGCCACGGCCTCACATGCGAGCGTGGTGCAGAAGAACCAGGTGAGTACAGTGAATGGGCGCGGTGAGTGGAAATTCGAGATCAAGTACCCGGCCTGGGGACGCTATCTTGTGCGCGCCTGCGATGCGAGTGGCGGTCATTGCACGGGGCAGGTTTTCTACATTGACTGGCCGGGTTGGGCAGGGCGTGCCCAGGAGCAGGCCGGGCCGGGTGCGAATGCGCTGAGTTTCGTTTCCGACAAGCAGGAGTACGCGGTCGGCGAAACCGCGAAGATCCAGCTCCCGGAAACGAGCCAGGGCCGGGCGCTGGTGAGCGTGGAGAGCGGCAGCGCGCTCATCGATAGCCGCTGGATAGAACTGGCCAAGGGGCGCACGCAGTTCGAACTGCCGATCGCACAGGGCATGAGCCCGAACGTCTACGTCAGCGTGACGCTCATTCAACCGCATGCGGAGAAGAAGAATGACCGGCCGATCCGGCTCTACGGCGTGATCCCGATCAAAGTGATCGATCCCGCGACGCGTCTCAAGCCGGTGGTGAAGGCGGCCGACGAGTGGGCGCCGGAAGCGAAGGTCTCGGTCGAGGTCTCGGAGCAAAACGGCCGTGCGATGGCCTACACTCTTGCGGTGGTTGATGAAGGGCTGCTCGGCCTGACCGGGTTCAAGACGCCCGATCTGCACGGACACTTCTACAAGCGCGAGGCCCTCGGGGTCACCACCTGGGATCTGTTCGACGATGTCGCCGGCGCCTATGGTGGCGAACTCGAACGCCTTCTTGCGCTCGGTGGTTCGGATGGGGCGACGGCCGAGGACAACAAGGCGGACAAGAAGCGCTTTCCGCCGGTGGTGCGTTTTCTCGGGCCGTTTGAGCTCAAAGCGCGTTCGAGCGCCAAGCACTCCATCGATCTGCCGTCCTACGTCGGTGCGGTGCGGGTGATGGTGGTCGCGGCCAAGGACGCAGCCTATGGGGCATCCGACAAGTCGGTATTCGTACGCCAACCGCTCATGATCCTTCCCACCGTGCCGCGGGTTGTCGGCCCCGAGGAAGAAATCTCGGTTCCAGTCTCAATCTTCGCGATGGATCCCTCGATCCGGCAGGTGGAACTGAAGATCGAGCCGGGCGAATATTTCGAGGCCGTGGGGGGGGACAGCACGAACGTGGCCTTTGCGCGCCCCGACGAAAAGCTCGGCATGCTGAAGCTTCGGGTGAAATCGAGGCTCGGCAAGGGGACTTTGCGTTTCAGCGCGGTCTC
>JAOUFA010000188.1 GCA_029858545.1 Betaproteobacteria bacterium | reverse complement strand
GCCGACGCCAAATCGCGCTAGAACCTGGCGAGAAACGCGGCGATGGCGTCCAGTTGGGTACCGCCACAGCTGGTCGGCGCCCCGACCGGGGTGCACTGGTCAGCCAACTGAACCAGCACGGGCCAGCCGTTCATCGGATATACGGGATTCGTCGAAAGTATCGCGCGCGCGAATGCGGGTCCGCCGCCTGCCGTATAGCCACGCAACGGCCACTGCACCGGACCGCCGTCTCCGTAAACGCCGTGGCATCCCTGGCAGTAGCGCTTGTAGAGCAGCTCGCCATCGCCGGCAGTCATCGGAATGACCCCCGACAGGGTCGGCGAGGTATAGATTGCCTGAGCGGCGACCACGCCGCCCGCCCAGGTCTCCAGCGCCGTGATCTCGTCGGCGTACAGCGGTGTCGCGAACTGCAGCGGCATCCGCCGGATGGTGACCTTCAACCCCGCATTGGTATAGCTTCCGTCGTCATACACGAGGTCGTGCCGCGCGATGCCCAGCGCGAGTTGCGCCGCGATGTCCTCCGCGGCGCGGATCGCGCCGAAGCTCTTCTCGAACCGCAAATCCAGGTCGGCCGGCACATTCTGCGGGCTGCTCGCCAGGCGCGGAACCTGATGGCACATCACGCACTTAATGTCGATCAACTGTCTGATGCCGTTGCTCCAAGTCGGTATGCCGGTGATGACCACGTGATCGGCGGGTTCCTGTCCCAGTGTCGAGGCATCCATGCACGCCGCCAGCGGCAGGCTGGCGAGCAACGCGGCCAAGACGGCCACTCGGACGCCGGTTCCAGGTTCGCAGCAGCCCGCGCCGGCATTCAAGGATCCTTCTTCAGAACCCATAGTTCACTCTGAGAAAGACGTGATTAAGATAGGACTCCGTCCGATGCTGTTCGGCGACGAGGCTCCATGCACCGCGGGCCCAGCCGACGCCGGCAAACCCGTAGCGATAGTTGCGTTGTCCGTCGATCACCGCGCCGTCCAACGCTAGCCTGAATTGGGTGTGGTTCCTGCCCTCGCCGACGCCTGCGTACCAGGTCCAGACCCCCGTCACCCATCCCAGGCGCAGGTCGGCGCCCACCGCTTTGACTCGGAAACGGTCTTCGACCTCGGGCGCGGTGAACGGACCGGTGACCGATCCCTGTGTGTCGAACACTCGGATACTGCCGACCCACGCATTGCGTCGCCAACCGTATTCGGCTTCCACGCCGGCCAATCTAGCCGTGATGTGCCGCACGGTCAGCGGGGGAATCAGATACGCACCCAGCCTCAGGCCACGGACCGGACTCCAGTCGGCGCGCAGCCTGCCGCCGACCGGAGGGGGGCTGACCGGCTCGACCTTGGCGCCGATCGTGTTGTCGATATGCGGCACCGGGTAGATCTCCGCGCCCAATTCGATCGTCCCCTTGGGACGCGGCCCCGGAACCGCAACCGAACGGTAATCGAGCAGTGCCGCGTTGATCGCCTCCAGCCGGTCGATCTGCCGCGTATAGACGATCGCATCGGCCGTTTGCATGCCAAGGAGCAACGCTGCGCCAAGGCAGACTCGAGGTATCGAGATTCGTCGCATCCTCTCCGCCCCGGGCTGTCGCATCAATTGTTCGCCGCACCCTGGTCGATCCAGGCCTTCACGGTGTTGAGTTGCGAAGCGGATAGGAACGGGCCGCCCTTGGGCATTTGCGAACCGCCGCACATCGCGGTTCCGGTGAGTTTGTTGATCACATAGCTGGTCGAGCTGCTGCCGGCGACCACATACTTTTCACCGCCGGTGCATTTCGCGGCCGCCACACCGACCAGGTTGGCATAGGCATTCGCCACCGTCGAAAGATCCAGCCCGCCATTCGCCACGGTCGCCGAGGCATGGCAACCCGATGCGGCGCATGCGGTCGCGGTCCCGGCGGCCATCAGCGGCGTGTAGACGTCGTTCGCGAAGCTCACCGGACCGAACACTTCGGCGGTATTGGAATCCATATTCCCTGCCGCGTCCTTCGCCCTTACCACGTAATAATACTTGGTCGCGGCAGCGGTTGCCGTGCTGTCCACATAGGACAGCGCACCGGCCGCTGTGATGGCGAGGGGCGCGGCGAAGTTCTGCCCCCCGGAGGTCGTCGCGCGATAGATCACGTAGACCATGTTGGCCGCGGACGTGACGTTGTCGGTTGCCGCCCTCCAGCCCAGCGTCATGGAGGTTCCGCTCAGCACCGTCAGCGAACTCGCGCCCGCGAAGGTCGGTGGCGTTGCGTCGCCGGAGAGCGAATTGGTCGTCGCGCTCGCCTGTGCGGTATTCGCGTCGATGTTGCCCGCTTGGTCCTGCGCCCGCACGACGTAGTAGTAGGTCGTTCCCGCAGCGAGCCCGGTATCGGTAAAGGACGTCGCTCCGGCCGCGGTAATCGCGGTCGGCGTGGCGTAGACCTGGCCGCCGGACACCGTCGCGCGGTAGATCAGATACACCAATCCCGACGACGGGGTGACGTTGTCGGTGGCCGCCGTCCAACCGATCGCGATCGAGCCCGAACTCTGCGTCGCCGCGCCGCTCGCCCCCGCGAAGGTGGGCGCGGCGGCATCGAGAATCGTCGCCGCGGAGACCTGGACCGCATTCGTATCGATATTGCCCGCCTGATCCCTTGCACGAACCACGTAGAAATACGTCACCCCCGATGTAAGGCCGGTGTCGGTATAGGACGTTGCGCCTGCCGCGGCGGTGGCGGTCGGCGCGGCATAGGTCTGCCCGCCGCTTGTCGTTGCGCGGTAGATCAGATAGGTGATGCCCGACTGCGGCGTGATGTTGTCGGTGGCGGCGGCCCAATTGACCATGATCGAAGTCGAGCCCGCCGCCGCCCCCCCCGTGGCGCCGCCAAACACCGGCGGCGTGGTGTCGGTGCTGGCGACGACTTCGACGACGTTCGAATCGATGTTTCCCGCCTCGTCCATCGCGCGTACCACGTAGTAGTAGGTCGAACCGGCAGCCAACCCGCTGTCGGTGTACGAGAGCGCGCCGCGTGCGGTGGTAAAGGTCGGCGCCGCGTAGTTCTGCCCGCCCGACGCAGCAGCCCGATACACCAGATACACGATCGAAGCCGGCGCGGTAACGTTGTCGTTCGCAAAACTCCAGTCGAGCGTAATCGCGCTTGCCTGAGCCGAGGCGCCCGTGACCCCGGCGAAGCGGGGCGGTGTACCGTCCGCCGCGGTGCTTCCTTCGCCACCCCCGCAGCCCGCGGCGAGCGCAAGCAGCAGCACGAGCGGCACCGTCTGGATCTTCCTCGCCGACCCTGCAAATCGCACCATCGCCGGTCCTATTGTCCCTTGCGCCGTCACCGGCGACATCCCAACGCGACTACCTCGGGCGCCATCCTAGAGATGGCCCGCCCCACCGACTAGGCAAATAGTGCACAAACGGGAAACATTCCGCGATCGCGCCATAACGACACGTCGCGGGACAACGACAGCGGGAACGAGCGACCGCGAACCGACGCCGGCTATTTCTTTGCAACCAGCGCCGCCTTGAATTCCACCTTTACCTCCGCACCGAGCCATGCCGTATTGGCCCATTCCCCGGTGCCGATACCGTACTGCAGCCGCTGGAGCGTGAACGAACCCGAGGCGATCTGCCTCGCGCCTTCCCGTTGGGAGCGGAACGCGATCTCCACATCGCGGCGCTGTCCCTTGATTTCGAGCGCGCCGCGCGCCGTGTGCAGATCGCCGCTCGACTGCACCGTGGTGCTCGCGAAGCTGACTCGCGGATACTCGCGAACGGCGAAGAATTCCTTGTCCTTCAGCGCGGTATCGATCTCGGGAAGGCCGCCATCCACCGAGGCCGGATCGAGCCAAACGTCGATGCGCGCGACGCGACCCTGCGCGAAGCACACCGTACCCCCAAAGCGGCGAAATCCGCCGCTGAAGGGGTTGCCCGCCTGCATCACCCGGAAGGTCACCGCGCCCCCTGCGGTGTCCACCGCGTAGCAGTCCTCGCCCGCCGCCGACGCGGTGCCAACGGCAGCCCACAGCAGCACCAGCGACCCCAGGCCCTTTGCCATCACTATTTTCATGATCGTCATTCCTTCAGTCCGATGGGTAGCATGCGTCGCAGCACGCCGTCGCGCAACACAACGGCGTGCCTTGCCGCGGCGCCGATGTGCGCGATGAGCAACAACACCAGCGTTGCCACCAGGCCCTCGTGCAAATCCTTGAAAAGCGCGGCATGTCCGGCGTCGCGCGGGATCAGATCCGGGATGCGCACCGCGCCAAACCAGTTGACCGAAAGACCCGTGGCCGACGCATGCAGCCAACCTGACAGCATCACCAGAATGAGGAGGGCATAGATTCCCCGGTGCGCCGCAAGTGCGGCGCGACGCTCCCAGGACGCCATCGCCGCCGGAAATGTCGGCGGTGGGTCGATGCGGCGCCAGATCATGCGCAACAGCACCAGAACCAGGATCGTCATGCCCAACGACTTGTGGCGCGAGAGCCACTGCAGCCGCGCAAGACTGACCGGCAGATCCGCGGCATAGAAACCCAATGCGATCTGCAGAAAAACAAGCCCTGCGACGACCCAGTGGAAGGCCTGCGCTATGATTCCGTAAGACCCGGCCGAATTGCGGAGTTGCAACATGTTCAGATCTTCTTCCTTGCGCTGCCGCCGTGATCATACATGGCTGTCGGCGCTGTTCTCCTCACTAATTCTCTCCGCCTGTCAGACTCCGCAGCCGTCTGTCGATCGGCCGACAACTATTTCACATGTTCCGGCTACGGAGGCACCGGCGACGGCGCCCGGCAAGCGCTACATCGTCGATCCACAGGCATCCGAAATCCGCCTGCTCGTCTATCGCGACGGGCCGATGGCCCGATTCGGCCACAACCACGCGATCGTCGGCCGTATGCACGGTAACATCGCCGCCGGCGGCAGCGGCGCGGCGACGGCGCGCAGCTTCCACATCGAAGTTCCCGTCGAATCCTTCGAGGTCGACCTACCCGGAGTTCGCGCCGAAGAAGGCGGAGAATTCGCTGCCGAGGTATCGGATGCCGCGCGCAATGGAACGAAGGCAAACATGCTCGGCGCCGATGTCCTCGACGCCGCGCACCATCCGCTCATCCGTATCGAATCGGTCGCGCTCGTCGGGCCGCGCTGGAATTCCGATGTCACGGCACGCGTCAGCCTGCGCGGCACGACACGGGAACTGAAGTTCGCGGCTGCCGCATTTCAGGGAGCCGACGCATTGACCGTCATCGCCGCCTTCCGCATCCGCCAGTCGGAATTCGGCATCGCGCCATTTTCAATTCTGGGCGGCGCAGTACGGGTGCGCGACGCGATCGACGTGCGGGTCCGCCTGGTTGCGCGCACCGCACCGCAGTGAGGCGCCACGCTGCACGACAAGCTCGCGTTTCCGATACCCGTTGACTACCGCGCCCTCACGGTCATCGC
The DNA here is from genome assembly GCA_029858545.1 of Betaproteobacteria bacterium. Classification (GTDB taxonomy): domain Bacteria; phylum Pseudomonadota; class Gammaproteobacteria; order Burkholderiales; family SG8-39; genus JAOUFA01. The sequence goes on along the minus strand of JAOUFA010000188.1, from coordinate 1,603 downwards.
ACCGCCGGCGTTGCGGGATTCTCCCCGATCGACAGGTGGCGAGACCGCGAGACCAAGACGCGAATCGGGCGGTATTGCCTCGATTTGGAAGTGTGCGACGACGCTGTCCAGGAGATCCGCCTGATGCGCCATGCTTTCGGCCGCCGCCGCCGAACTGTTCACCAGCGCCGCGTTCTGTTGCGTCACGCGATCCAGTTGCGTCACCGCGAGACTCACCTGCTCGATTCCCGCGAGCTGCTCCCGCCCGGCCAGTGAAACTTCGCCGATAATATCGGAGACCTGCTTCACCGAGCCGATCAGGGCCTGCATGGTTCTCCCGGCATCCTCGACCAGGAGCACGCCTTCGCTGACCCGCCCGGCGGCGCCGCCGATCAGCGCCTTGATCTCCTTCGCGGCAGCCGCCGAACGTTGCGCGAGGGCGCGCACTTCGCTCGCCACCACCGCAAACCCCCGTCCCTGCTCGCCCGCGCGCGCGGCCTCCACCGCCGCGTTGAGCGCGAGAATATTGGTCTGAAACGCGATGCCGTCGATCACACCGACGATATCGGCAATCTGCTCGGACGACTCGGATATCCCGGTCATGGTGCTCACGACCCCGGAGACGATCGAACCGCCACGGGTCGCGACATCGGCCGCACGGCGCGCGAGTTCGCTCGCCTGCTGGGCGTTGTCGGCACCGTGTCTGACGGTTGCGGCGAATTCCTCCATCGCGCTCGCGGTCTGTTCGAGGGTGCTTGCCTGCTCCTCGGTGCGCGTGGCGAGATCGGCGCTGCCCCGGGCCACCTGCTTCGCTTCCTGCCCGACGACATGCGTTGCCTCCTGGATCGCTCTGATCGACATCGAAAATTGGGCACGCATCTCCTCCAGCGCGCTGATCATGCGACCGAATTCGCTGCGTGACTGTGCGGTGATGCGCTCCCGCAGATCGCCGGTCGCGAGCTGCTCGCTGGTTCGAATCACGAATGAAATCGGACTGCTGATCGATTTCGCAATCATCGCCCCGAGCACGAGTCCGGCGGTCGCACCCAGCGCCGCGAAGGCGATGAGCAACCAGCGCCCGGCTTCCGTGGCACGCTGTGCCTTGAACGCGCGCTCGGCGCGCACCTGCGCGAGGACGGTCACCAGTTGAGCCTGGCTCGCCGCATACGCTTCTGCGGCCGGATTCATCCTTTCGGTCGCGAGCCGAATCCCCTCGGCCGCATTTCCCGCGCTGCGGGCCCGCACGGCCTCGAGGCGCGCCCCGAGAAAGGCGCCGCGCTTCGCGACGACCTCGGCGAGCGCCGCTTTCTCCCGGGAGGACTCAAGAATCCCGTCGATCTTTACCAGCAACGCGGAGATTTCACGTTCCGTTTCGCCGATCTTGAGCGCAAACGGCGCGGCGATCTCCACCGCGTCGCTCAGCGTCACCGCGAGCACCCGCGCCAGATTTGCCTGCGTTGCCAAGCGCAAGTCGCCGACCACCCGCTCGGCGATCAAGTCGCGCTCCTCCATGCGAGCAACCGCCTTCTCGATCGACTGGAGTTCCCACACTCCCAGCACTGCACTGATCGCCAGCAAGCCGACGATCGAACCAAAGCCGATCACCAGCCTTGTGCGAACGGCA
>JAOUFA010000004.1 GCA_029858545.1 Betaproteobacteria bacterium | reverse complement strand
CGCAAACTTGCGCGCGAGGGCGACCGGCAAGGGATGCGAAAACCCGAGCTTCAGCACCGGTGCCCGCGGATACGCCTCGCGCACCGCGTGGTACGCCGGCCCGGATACGACAAAGCCGAGCGCCGGATCCGTACCGGGTTCGACGAGGTTCCAGCGCGAGGTCTCGGTCTCCACGGCGAGCGCCGCGTCGCGCGCTGCGCGCAGCGTGAGGCGCTTGCCGACATGGTTCGGAGTGATGATCCAGCGCTCGACGTCGCGCTGGTAGCCGTGCAGCGCGCGGTCGGGCCCTGCACGATCACCCACGACCAGCGTTCGCTTGACGTGCGAGACACGCGTCGTCAGCCGCAGCAACACCGGCACCTGATGGCGCTCGGAGACCGCGAAAGCCTCTCTGGTCATTGCGTAGGCCTCGGCCGCGTCGGCGGGCTCGAACACCGGCAGATGGACGAACCTCCCCCAGTAACGCGAATCCTGTTCGTTCTGCGAGGACGAAAATCCGATGTCGTCCGACACCGCGATGACAAGTCCGGCCTTTACGCCGACCAACCCCATCGTCATCAGCGTGTCGGCGGCGACGTTCAGGCCAACGTGCTTCATCGCGGTGATCGCGCGCCGCCCGGTCATCGAGGCACCGAGCACCGCTTCGAGCGCCACCTTCTCGTTGGTCGACCACTCGGCGTACAGGCCGGGGAATGCGGCGAGGCCGGCGAGAATCTCGGTCGATGGCGTGCCGGGATAGGCCGCGGCGAATTCGACTCCCGCCTCCCAGGCCCCTCTCGCGACGGCTTCATTGCCCGACAAGAACTGCCGTTCCAGGCCTGGTGTCGCAGCAAGCTTCGGCACCGCGCTCATCGGGAGACACTCCTTTCCGAGGCCAGTCTATGCTCGATGACGCGCAATTTGCTTGCCTTGTTGTTCTCTATTTGGCAGACTTAAGCAATAAAATGCCAACAACATCCCTTGACCGAACCGACCGCCGCATCCTGGAGCAGCTTCAGGCCGACGGCCGTCTCAGCAATCAGGAACTCGCCGAACGCGTCGCGCTCTCGCCCTCGCCCTGCCTGCGCCGGGTCCGCGCGCTCGAGCGCCGGGGCGTAATCCGTCACTACGCGGCGGTACTCGACCCGCTGCGGGTCGGCCTGGGCATGCTGGCCTACGTCACCGTAAAGCTGGAGAAGCGCGGCAAGATGCCGGTCGACCAGTTCACGCGCGCGGCACAAAGCTGGTCCGAGGTGATCACCTGTTATGCGATGACCGGCGACATGGACTATCTGATGCGCGTGCAGGTCGAGGATCTGGCGCATTACTCGCGCTTCATCATGGAGAAGCTCCTCAAGCAGCCGGGAGTCATCGACATCCGGACCAACTTCGTGCTCGAACGGGTCAAGGAAACCACCGCGCTGCCGCTGGAGCACCTCGCCTGATGCGCGTCGCGGTGCTCGGGGGAGGACACGGCAGCTATGCCGCGGCGGCGGACCTCGCCGCGCAGGGTCACGCTGTGCGACTCTGGCGGCGCGACGCGGCGGCGTTCGCGCCCGTGCTGCAAAGCTCATCGATCCGGCTCAAGGATTTCAACGGCGAGCGCGATGTGCGCCTCGCACTCGCCACGACTGACATCGGTGCCGCGCTGCGCGGGGCTGAGCTGATTATTCTGCCGACGCCCGCCACCGCGCAGGCCGATATCGCGCGCGCCGCGGCAGCGCACCTCGAACCGGGTCAGGTGGTGTTCTCGACACCCGGTAGCTTCGGCAGTTATGTGATGGCGGAACAGGTACGGACCGCCCGCGCATCAGAAGGAATCAGCTTCGCCGAAACCGGCACCCTCCCCTATCTCGCACGCAAGCACGGCCCCGATCTCATCGCAATCACGATTCGGGCAAAGCGCCTGCCCGTGGGCGTGTTCCCCGCGCGACGCACCACCGAGGCGCTCGAGGTGATCCGGCGCGCCTACCCGGTGGTGCACCCGATCGAGAATGTGCTGTCCGCGGCGCTGATGAATGCCGGGCCGATCATTCATCCGCCGCTGATCCTGATGAACGCCGGACCGCTCGAACACTTCGAGCGCTGGGACATTCACAATGAGGGCACCCAGCCGGCGATCCGCAGGGTCACCGATGCACTCGACGCCGAACGCATCGCAGTACGCGAAGCGCTCGGCTACGCGCCCTACCACTACCCGCTGCGCGACCACTACACCACGGACAAGTGGATGTACGGCGATGCGCACGACCGGCTCACCAAATCGGGCGACTGGCGCGAGCGCATCGTCCTGCAAACGCATCGCTACATGCGCGAGGACGTGGCCTATGGCCTCGCGTTCCTGGTCTCGGTGGCACGCTGGGCGGGGGTCGCCGCCCCGGTCGCCGCCGGACTGCTCGCCGTTGCCTCGGCCGCGCTCGGCGAAGACCTCTTTGCAGATTCACCGCGTACGCTGGAGGCGCTCGGCCTCGCGCACAGCACGCGCGACGCGATCGACCACCTGCTGCAAGAAGGCCGCCCGGCGTGAGCGATTTGCCGGTCATCGGCTCGCTTGGCGCGGGCCGGATGGGCCGCGGCATCGCACACGCTTTTGCCTACGCCGGCCATGAGGTGGTGCTGATCGATGCGAAGCCGCGCGAACCGGCGGCCCGCGAAGCGCTGCGCGTGCAGGCCCTGGCCGAGATCCGCGCCAGCCTCACCGCGATCGCACAGGCAGGTGGTTTCGCCAGCGAAGCGATCGATCCCATACTCGCGCGCGTGCGATTTGCCGGGCTGGACGAGGCCGCCGCGGCACTCGCGCGAATCGACGTGCTGTTCGAAGGCGTGCCCGAGGTTCTCGACGCGAAACGCGCTGCATTCGAACTGGTCGTGCCGCATCTGCACGAGGACGCGATTCTCGCCTCGACCACCTCGACGATGCTCTCGACCGAGCTCGCGCGGCTGCTGCCCCGCCCAGAGAAGTTTCTCAACTGCCACTGGCTCAATCCCGCCTACCTGATTCCGCTCGTCGAGCTCTCACCGCATGCCGGCACCGACCCGGCGGTGACCGCGCGCTTGAAGGCGGTGCTCGAGGCGATCGGCAAGAAGCCCGTCGTGTGCCGCGCGGTGCCCGGCTTCATCGTGCCGCGCCTGCAGGCGCTGGTGATGAACGAGGCGGCACGCATGGTCGAGCAGGGAATCGCCAGTGCCGAGGACATCGACCGCGCGGTGCGTTACGGCTTCGGCATCCGCTATGCAAGCATGGGGGTGGTCGAATTCATCGACTACGGCGGCCTGGACATTCTCTACTACGCAAGCCACTACCTCGCCGGCGCGCTCGACGACCCGCGCTTCGCGCCGCCCGCGATCGTCGACCGCTATATGCACCAAGGCCGTCGCGGCTTGCGCGACGGAGCGGGCTTCTTCGACTGGCAGGCGGTCGACACGGCGGCCTATCGCAACACGGTGCTCGCGCGCCAGCTCGCGCTGCTCAAGCACCTGGGACTCGCACCCGAGCCGGGCGCGGCGCTGAGAAGCCCGCCGCACGCGTCAGGAACATGCCAATAGACAAATGAATTCCCCCCCTCGCTTGACAGACATCTAGGGCACGTATACGGTATACCGTACACGCAAGTGCAGGACGCCCCGGCTCCGGCAGCAGGCCATCCCGAGCCGAAGTCCCGCCCCTGCGCTGCGTCGCGAGGCGCACACCACAAACTCGATGCCATAGGAGGAGGGAACATGAACCGCAAGCTCACTCTCGCGCTGCTCGCCGCCGCGACCGCGCTCGGCGCCGCGACGGCCCATGCCGACATTACGGTCGGCGTTACCCTCGGCGCCACCGGCCCCGGTGCCTCACTCGGCATCCATTACAAGAATGCCTTCCAGTTGATGCCGCAAACCCTCGGCGGCCAGCGCGTGAAGTACATCATCCTGGAGGATGGTTCGGATGCCACCAATGCGGGCAAGAACGCCCGCAAACTCATCACCGAAGACAAGGTGGACGTCATCATGGGCTCGAACGGTGTGCCCTCCTCGCTGCAGATCTCGCAAGTGGCGACCGAGACGCACACGCCCTTCCTGTGCCTCACGCCGATCGCGGTCAAGGACGATGCGTACAAGTGGACATTCTCGGTTCCGCAACCGACCGAGCTCATGATGGGCGCGGTCGCCGAACACCTGAAAGCGAACGGCGTGAAGACCGTCGGATTCATCGGCTTCTCCGACGGTTGGGGTGATCTGATGTACAAGGCCACGGACTTCCATGCCGCGTCGCACGGCTACAAGGTGGTCACCAACGAGCGCTACGCGCGCGCCGACACGAGCGTCACCGGCCAGGTCCTCAAGATCATGGCGGCCAACCCCGACGCGGTGGTGGTCGGCGGCTCAGGCACCGGCGGCGCGCTGCCGCACCTCGCGCTGGTCGAGCGCGGCTACAAGGGCCGCATTTACCACAATCACGGCACGGTGAACGCCGAATTCATCCGCGTGGGCGGCAAGAGCGTCGAAGACGCGATCGCACCCACCGGCCCGCTGATCGTCCCGGAGGAACTCCCCGCCAGCCACGCCACCAAGAAAGTCGCGCTCGCGTTTACCCAGCGCTACGAGGCGACCTTCGGCGCGGGCAGCCGCAATGCCTTTGCCGGGTATACGCATGACGCGGTGATGTTGCTCGGTGCAGCAATTCCGGCGGCGATGAAGAAAGCAAAGCCCGGTACACCGGCATTTCGCGAGGCACTGCGCGACGCGCTCGAACACGTCAAGAACGTAGTCGGCACCCATGGTGTCTACAATCCGACTCCCGCGAACCACAGTGGACTCGACGACCGCGCGCGCGTGCTGGTGCAGGTGAAGGACGGCAAGTGGCGGTTGATGAAGTGATGCACCGCCTCGGCTGACCGTGCAAGGGGACGGGCGACCGTCCCCTTTTCATTCGAGGAGGAACCGAAGGGGGCCGAGCAGTCTCCTTCCCTACAGGCGATGAACACCGACATCTTCCTCTGGCTCGCCCAGGACGGCGTGATCAACGGCGCGATCTACGCCTTGCTCGCACTCGCCCTGCTGCTGGTGTTCTCGGTGACACGAGTCATCTTCGTCCCACAAGGCGAGTTCATCACCTTCGCGGCGCTCTCGCTGGCGCTGCTCGAGTCGGGCCAAACGCCGGGTACCCTCTATATTCTGGTCTTCGGCGGAATCGCGGCTGCGGGGCTGGACGCCTTCGCTGCGTTGCGCGAGCGCGCCTGGCGCCGGCTGCCGCGCATCGCCGCGCTGTACCTCGTGCTGCCGTTCGCGGTCGCGGCGCTCGTGGCCTGGGCGGCACCGCAGAAGTTCGCGCAGTGGGTACAGGTGCTGCTCGCGCTCGCGATGGTGGTACCGCTCGGTCCGATCATCTACCGCATCGCCTACCAGCCGCTCGCCGGCGCCTCGATCCTGGTGTTGTTCATCGTCTCGATGGCGGTCCACTACATATTGACCGGCCTGTCGCTGGTCTTCTTTGGCGGAGAGGGACTGCGCTCGCGTCCGTTCTCGGAAGCAAAATTCAAACTCGGCGTCGTGGAGGTGAGCGCGCAGAGCATCTGGGTGGTTGCCGCAAGCGCCGTTCTGATCCTGCTCCTCTGGCTGCTCTTCGAGCGTTCGATCTACGGCAAGGCACTGCGCGCCACCTCGATGAACCGCGTCGGTGCACGCCTGGTCGGAATTCCCTCGGTACTCACCGGACACCTGAGTTTCCTGCTCGCGGCGTTCATCGGTGCCGTTTCGGGCATCCTGATCGCGCCGATCACCACGCTTTACTACGATACCGGATTTCTGATCGGGCTGAAGGGTTTCGTCGGCGCGATCCTCGGCGGCATGGGAAGCTATCCTCTCGCCGCGCTCGGCTCGGTCGCGGTAGGGCTGATCGAATCGTTCTCCTCATTCTGGGCGAGCGCGTTCAAGGAGGCCATCGTCTTCACGCTCATCATCCCGATGCTGGTCTGGCTGTCGCTCCGCTCGCATCGCGTCGAAGAGGACGAGGAGCCGTGATCGCGGCGTTACGCTCCCACGCGGCGGCCGCACTCCGCTCGCATGCGGTGGCCGCATTACGCTCGCACGCGGTGCTCGGGCTGTTCATCGCGTTTCTGATCGCCGCGCCCTTCCTGCTCTCCGAGTTCTACGTGACGCTGATGAACTACATCGGCCTTGCAACGCTCGTCACCCTGGGCCTGGTCCTGCTCACCGGCGTCGCGGGACTCATGTCCTTCGGCCAGCAGGCCTTCGTCGGCGTGGGAGCCTACGCGACGGGGGTGGTCACCACGCTCTACAGCGGCTCGCCGTGGCTCGGTCTGCTGGCCGGAATGGCCGCCACCGCCTTCGTCGCGCTCGGACTCGGGCTGATCACCGTGCGGCTCTCCGGACATTATCTCCCGCTCAGCACGATTGCCTGGGGAATCAGCGTCTACTTCGCGTTTGGCAATCTCGAGGTTCTCGGTCGCTATAACGGGCTGCAGGGCATTCCGCCGCTTTCGATCCTCGGCCGCACGGTGGACACCGGACGCGAGTCCTACGTCCTCATCTGGCTCGCCGCCCTCGCGGCGCTGCTTGCGGCGAGGAACCTGCTCGATTCACGGGCCGGCCGCGCGATTCGCGCGTTGCGCTTTCGCGCCACGATGGCCGAGAGTTTCGGCATCGACACGGCCAGGCTGAAGCTGATCATCTTCCTCTATGCGGCGCTGCTCGCCTCGCTCTCGGGCTGGCTCTACGCGCATTTCCTGCGTTTCGTCAGCCCCGGCGCGTTCAACGTCAACATGGGCATCGAATATCTGTTCATGGCGGTGGTCGGCGGTGCGAGCCAGGTTTGGGGCGCGGTGATCGGTGCATCGATCCTCACCCTGCTCAAGGAGTGGCTCAAGGATCTGTTGCCCAAGTTATTCGAGCAAAGCGGCAATTACGAGGTGATTGTTTTCGGCCTGCTGATGCTGATGCTCCTGCACCACGCGCGCGACGGGTTGATGCCGGTGTTCGCACGCCTGTTCCGCTCCCGTCAGCCGGCGCCGCCGCCCCCCGCGGCGGCGGCGCTCGCGCGCCGCCCGCGGCTCGCCCCGGGCGAGGCGCTGCTTGAAGTCGATGCCGTCCACAAGAATTTCGGCGGACTCGCCGCGGTGAACGCACTGTCCTTCGCGATGCGCAGCGGCGAAATCCTCGGCCTGATCGGCCCGAACGGTGCCGGCAAGAGCACACTGTTCAATCTCGTCACTGGCGTACTGCCCGCCGACGGCGGCGCAATACGTTTTCTCGGCGAACGCATCGACGCCCTGCCTTCGCGCCGGATCGCGCAACGCGGCCTCGCACGCAGCTTCCAGCACGTGAACCTGATGGGTGCGATGTCGGTACTGGAGAACGTCGCGATCGGCGCCCACCTGCGAGGCACGAAGGGCAGCGTCGCGGCGATGCTGCGCCTCGACCGCGACGAGGAGCGCAGTCTGCGCTACGAGGCCGCGCAGCAGATCGCGCGCGTCGGCCTCGGTGCGCATCTTTCCGATGCCGCCGGAAGCCTGCCGCTCGGCCAGCAGCGCGTGGTTGAAATCGCGCGGGCGCTTGCCGCCGATCCCCTTCTGTTGCTCCTCGACGAGCCGGCCGCGGGCCTGCGCCTGCAGGAGAAACAGGCGCTTGCCGCGCTGCTGCGCCGACTGCGCGATGAAGGCATGAGCATCCTGCTCGTCGAGCACGACATGGACTTCGTAATGGGGCTCGTCGACCGGCTCGTGGTCATGGATTTCGGCGAGAAGATTGCCGAGGGCCTGCCGCGCGAGATCCAGGGCAACCCGGCAGTGATCGAGGCCTACCTCGGAGGCATCGAGTGAGCGACGCGCTCGAGATCGAGGCGCTTTCGGTCGCCTACGGCAAGGTCGAGGGCCTGCACCGCGCCAGCTTGCGCGTCGCCGAGGGCTCCATCGTCACCGTGATCGGCCCCAACGGGGCCGGCAAGAGTACCCTTCTCGGCGCGATCATGGGACTGCTCGCTTCCCGCGGAACACTGCGCTACGCCGGCAGCGCCCTGCACGGCATGCCGACCGAGGAGCGCGTCGCCCTCGGCATGTGCCTCGTTCCCGAGCGGCGCGAGCTCTTCGGCGAAATGAGCGTCGAGGACAACCTTCGACTCGGCGCCTTCCACCGTCGCCGTGTCGGCACGCGCGCAATTGCCGCCGACATCGCCGCGGTCTATGCGCGTTTTCCGCGTCTGCGGGAGCGCAGCCGACAACTCGCCGGCACGCTCTCCGGCGGCGAGCGCCAGATGCTCGCGCTCGGACGTGCATTGATGGCCAAGCCACGCCTATTGCTGCTCGATGAACCGAGCCTCGGCCTCGCACCGCGCATGGTCCGTGAAATCTTCCACATCATCGCCGACCTCAAGCGCACCGGCGTCTCGATGCTGCTGGTCGAGCAAAATGCCCGCGCCGCACTGCAAGTCGCCGACTACGGCTACGTCCTCGAGTCGGGAGACATCGTGCTCGAAGGCAAGGCCGCGGAACTGGCGGGCAATCCACGGGTGGTGGAGACCTATCTGGGGTTGAGCAAGGCCGGCGCAAAAGTGCAGTGAGGCTTGATTCATAGCGCCAACTTCGGGTGCACCGTGCTGCCCGAGCGCGTTGCCGCGTTCTCATTGCGACCGAGTTTCATCTTCCCGGTCATCGCGCGGCCTCGCCGCGCGCCCTGACAATTGCTTGCGATCCACCGGCCTCGAACGCCGCAGTTCTAACAGTTCCTTTCAGCAAGTTTCTGCCCTGCGGAGTACAAAGACACCGTACGCGCTGCAACCCAGCCGGGAAGAAACTCAGGAGGAAATCGACATGGCTTCTCTTCAATACGAAACTCAGTTCAATGCCGCCAATAACGCCGCCGGCGCATCCGCCGGCCTGCCGCTGGCGCCGATCATCGCCACCGGAGTCGTCGCGCTGATCGCCGTCAGCGTCATCGCACAGTCGGCCGACCCGGTCGCGTTTCTCGTCGGCATGACGCCCATCGTCTGGATCGCGATCGAGGCTGCCTGGCGCCTGTTCCGCTAGGCTTCGCCTCGCCCCGACGGCTGCGGGGCGGCGCGGTGCTCGCCCTCGATCCGGGTCCAGTCGTCGAACCCGACCACCGACAGGTAGTCCCGCAATGTCGCGCCGCTGCCCATCAGCTCGAACTTCCCCGAGCGCATGTCCTCCAGCGCAACCTGCATCGCGCGCGTGACGCGCAAAATGAGGTCGATTCCGTAGGGCAGGATCTTGAACCCGAGCCGGTAGTACTCCTCGGGACGCAGGATGGGCGACACACCGCCCGCGAGCGGATTGGCAACCTGCAGGTCGAATGACTTCCCCACCCGCTCCAGTTCCTCCACGCTGCGCAATGCTTCGATGAAAATGCAGTCGGCGCCCGCCCTGAGGTAACGCTCGGCGCGCCGCATCGCGTCGTCAAGCCCCGTCACCGCGCGCGCGTCGGTACGCGCGATGAGGAAGGTATCGGGATCGATGCGCTCGCTCGCGGCGGCCCGGATCTTCGCCGCATGCTCCTCGACCGGCACCACGACCTTGCCCTCGAGATGACCGCAGCGCTTCGGCCAGCGTTGGTCCTCTAGAAACAACGCACCCACTCCCATCCGTTCGTAGGTTTGCACGGTGTGCACGACGTTCTTCACGTCGCCGTAGCCGTCATCGGCGTCCACCAGTACCGGCAGGTCGCAGACCGCGACGATGTCGCGCACCGCCTGTGAAATGTCGCCTAGGCTCTTCAAGCCGATGTCGGGCACGCCGAAACGCGCGCCAACGACACCGAAGCCGCCGATGAAATAGCCGCCAAACCCGGCACGCTGGATCAGCCGCGCGGCGAGTGCGTCGTGCGCTCCGGGCAGGATCAACGGGCCGTCGGCCGCCAACAGACTGCGAAAGGACCTGCGCTTCATGGCGTTTTCCTCGTGATGGTCTGCGCCGACTCGGCAGCCCACTGCCGCAGCGCCTTCTTGTCCGTTTTTGCGACCGAAGTCTTGGGCAGTGCATCCACGATATGGATACGCGCCGGGATCTTGTAACGCGCGAGGTTGGCGCGGCAATGCGCGAGCAGTTCATCCTCGGGCACGCCTGCGCCGGGTCGCAGCACGACGTAGGCCACCGGAAGCTCGCCGCGATAGTCGTCATTCACGCCCACCACGCCCGTATCAAGCACCGCCGGGTGCGAGAAAAGTACCTCCTCGACTTCGCGCGGATAGACGTTGTAGCCGCCGACAATCAGCATGTCCTTCTTGCGCTCGCGGATGTACAAGTAGCCGGCGGCATCGAACTCGCCGATATCGCCGGTGTAAAGCCAGCCCGCGCGCAGCGTCTGTGCGGTTTCACCCGGCAAATTCCGGTAGCCCCGCATGATCTGCGGCCCGCGAGCGCGAATTTCACCGCGCTCTCCGACCGCGAGGGATCGCTCCCCCGTCTCGATGTCGACGATCTGAATTTCGGTCAGCGGCGCGGCGACGCCGACCGAACCGGACCTGACCGCGCCCTGCGCCGGATTGAACGAGAGTACCGGTCCCGCCTCGGTCTGGCCGTAACCCTCGTACACCGGGGCACCGACCGCGGCGCGCCAGCGTCGCAGGGTCTCCTCGGACAGCGGCGCGGCACCCGAATAGCAGGTATGCACGGTGTTCCAGTCGGTCTGCGCAAAGCGCGCGTGCGCCATCAGTCCGGTGAACACGGTCGGGCTGCCTGGAAATACGGTGATGCGCTCGTGTTCGACCGCGGCGAGAACGTCCTCGGGCACGTAGCGCGGCAGCAGCACCAGCGTGCCGCGGCAATACGCGGCGAGAAACAGCCCCATCGCCATGCCATACGAATGCGAGACCGGCATCATGCACAGGATCCGCTCCGCTTCGCGCGTCGGCAGCAGACCCTCGCGCTGCGAGACATTGGTCGAGATCGCCGCGTGCGTGAGCTCGACGCCCTTCGGCCGGCCGGTAGTGCCGCCGGTGTATTGCAACAGCGCGAGATCGTCGGGTGCGGGGAGGTTTTCGGGAGCGATGCCATCGCACCGCCAAGCGTCGAGCAGGCGGTGTCCCGGACCAACGCTGATGACCTTGTGGACTCCGGCGGCCGCCGCAAGCGGCGCCAGCATCGATTCAAACGCAGCGTCCGTGACGAGCACTCGCGGCGCCGAGTCGCGCAACATGAGATCGAGTTCGCGCGGCGCGGACAACGGGTTGAGCGGCACATGCTGCGCGCCGGCGGCGAGCGCACCGTAGGCGCCGATACATGCCTCGATCGAATTGCCGAGCAAGGTCGCGACGCGTTCGCCGCGCGCGCCCAGCGCCTCCAGTTCCCGAGCGAATCCGGCCACGCAGGACAGGTACCCGGCATAGTCAAGCCGGCGCTCGCCGAATACCAGCGCCTCCGCACCCGGCGCGTGCCGCGCCGCATCCGCGAGCAGATGCACGACGGTCGGGTAGATGCGATCCGGCATGCGCGGTGGCGTCGGTGTCATGCGTCCTTTCTCGTTACCGCCTCGAACCGGCACAGCTTCGCGCCACGCGCCCGACACCCGGTCTCGCGCGCCTCGCACTGGGCGCCGAGGACCAGCTCCGCCACGGCCTGCAGCATCCCGGTGATCGGTGCGCAGACCTCCGTATCGGCCGCGCCGTAGCCTTCCGGGAACGGACTTTCGGCCACTTCAAGCGCCAGTCGCATCGCCTCGCGCTCGCCGAAGCGCCAGCGTCCCCAGCCCAGTTCTCCTGCGCTCTTCTCGACTCTAGCCAGTAGTGCCGCGGCATCACCTCCTCCGGACTGCAGATAACGCCGCGCCGAGTCGCCGCCATGCTCCGCGGTCGAGCGCGCAAGAGCCGCAAGGGCCTGCGCACGGGCCGCTGCGGGAAGGTGGTGAAACATCCCCATCAGGGTGTCGGCGCGCAACCGCAGGTAGCGAATCTCTTCGGCGGCAGGTTGCCGCACGCGGCGCTCGCCAAGCCAGGCCTGGTGTCTCCCGATCTCGCCATGCAGCAGCGCGATTCCCTCGCCGGTGGTGGCGACCGAGCGCACGATAGGCGGAGTCCACGGCGATGGTTTGCGCAATGCGAGCATGCTGCGCAACGCCTCCTCGGTGCGTACGGCGCGCGGCAGGTCGGACTTGTTCACCACGTAGATATCGGCGATTTCGAGCAGGCCCGCCTTGATCGCCTGCACTTCGTCACCCAGGTCGGGCGGGCAGACGACCAGCTTGGTTTCGGCCACCCCGGCGATCTCGACTTCCGACTGCCCGGCGCCCACGGTCTCGACGATCACGATATCGAAGTGCGCGGCGTCGAGCACGTCTATCACGCCGCGCACCGTGCGCGTCAGCCCGCCGAGGTGGCCGCGCGCGGCAAGCGAGCGAATATAGACCCGCTCGTTCTCCTGGTGCTCGGTCATGCGAATGCGGTCGCCAAGCACCGCGCCGCCGCTCACCGGGCTGGAGGGATCGACCGCGACCACCGCCACCCTGAGGCCGCCCCCCAGGAAGGCTCCGACCAGAGCATTGGCGAGCGTCGACTTGCCCGAGCCCGGCGGGCCGGTGACCCCGAGGATGCGGGAATGCCCCAGGCGGCCCGCGAGCGCGGCGCGCACCGCGGGCGCTTGCGCAGTTTCGTTCTCCAGTGCCGAGATCGCGCGGGCAATCGCATACCGCTCGCCCGCAGCGATCCGCTCCGCCCACATCGCTCCCGTTTTGTCCATCGCAGGGCTCAGCGCCCCTCGGGCTTCGCGCCGGTCAGCTCGATCATACGGCGGTAGTGCGCAATGTCGTTCCTCACCCAGGTTTCGAGTTCCTCGGGTGTACTGGGAGCCGCGTCCACTCCCGCGCTCGCAAGCCGCGCCGGGACGTCAGTGCCCTTTAGCCCGGCGACGATGGAGGCGTTCAGGCGCCCGATCAGTGCTCGCGGCGTTGCGCCCGGCGCGAGAATCCCGTACCAGTTGAGCAACGCGAATTCGGGATAACCGGATTCGGCGAAAGTGGGCACCGCGGGCGCCGCGCGCGCGCGGGTTGGCCCGGTCACCGCGAGTGCGACGAGCTTGCCCGCCTGAGCCTGACGGATGCCGTTCGAGGCAACCACGAAAGAGAAACTGACCTGCCCTCCCATCACCGCGGCCAGCGCAGGTCCCCCCCCCTTATACGGAACATCGATCAACTCGATCTTTGCGATACGCTTGAACCATTCGAATCCCAGATAATGCGGACTCGACGTACCGAGCGACGCGAAACTCAGCTTGCCCGGTTGTGCCCGCGCGGCGGCAATCGCCTCCGCAAACGTTTTCCATCCTGTGCCGGGATAGGTCACCAGCATCAGCGGGGAAGTCGACACACGCGACACGAAAGCGAAGTCCTTCAGCGAGTCGTAGGGCAGCGCGACGCCAAACGCCGCGTTGATCGAATGGAAATCCGTGGTCAGCAGCAAGGTATGGCCGTCGGGGGCGGCGCGCGCGAGCGCATCGGTCGCGATTACCGAGTTCCCCCCCGGACGATTGTCGATCACCACCGGCTGACCGAGATCGCGACCGAGGTGCTCGCCCAGCGCGCGCGCGGCGATATCGGTGCCCCCGCCGGGCGGAAACGGCACGAGGATACGCAGGGGTTTGGACGGGAACCCCTGCGCCGCCGCCGCGCTAAACCACGCGGTCAGGACGAGAGCAAGAACGGATCGGATCATTTTTCCTCCTTACGCGGACGTGGCAGACTGGCTGTGAAGAGCATCGGGCCGTGAATGAAAAGATAGGCGAGGAGCGCCGCGGCCCAGGCGAGAGCCGAGGCGGCGAGCACCCCGGGCCCCAGGTCGTGCACCGAATAGGCGAGCCGAAGCAGCGCGGCAACGAGCATCGCGACGAAAGCGACGCGCATGACAAAACCGACTTGCAAAGGACGTCCCGTGTGACGCAGCGCGACGCGCGTCATGAGGCCGATCTTCAGCATCCCGTATGCTCCCAGCGTGAAGGCGTGTACCCACGCGTCGTTGGGGAAGCCCGGCGCCAACTCGGCAAGCGCACGCAGTAGCAGCGCGGCGATCAGCCACGCGTAGCCCAGATGCACGCACCACAGCAACGGCTCGCTCAGCGTTCGCCAGCCGCGCCAGCGCGCGAATCGCCAGGCATGGACACCCGCCGCGACGAGCGCCACCCCGGCCATCGTGCCCCCGCGCAGGCCCGACAAATCGGTCCAGGCAAGCGCGATCATCGCCAGTGCCGTGGCATATTCGAGCGGCATGAGGATCGCGCCCGCGGGCTCGCCGCGCTGCTGCAGCCAGCGACGCGTAAAGGCCGGAATGAACAGTCCGCCATAAAGAGTAAAAAGAAATGCGAGGGCATGGACGCCGAGTCGGAGCGCCCATTCCGCGCGAGTCACCGAACCACCCTCGAGCGCGAGATGGAACAGAAGATTTGCCGCCGCAAGCGCAACCAGCGGCGGCAGCGTCCACCAGAAAAGCCGCCTGCGCGCCGCGGCGATGGTCAGGAAGAGCATGCCGATAAGCGCCGGCAACAGGACGCAGTCCAGAACGATCACCAGCACCGTGGGGATCCACGCCGCGGCGTGAATCCCGACGCGGCCGGCGAACCAGAGCGCGGCGAGCGCCGCGAGCGGCGCGCCGCGCAGTTCCCCCGCTCCCGACCAGCTCGGCAGCGCGGTGAGCAGCACACCGCAGACCAGCGCCGCGGCAAACCCGAACAGCAGTTCGTGCGCGTGCAGGAGCGGCAGCGCATAGCTTGCGGCCGGCAGCGGCCACCATCCGCTGCGCGCTCCGTACCACAGGCCAAGCAACAGCGGTCCATAGGTCGCCGCGGCAAGGAAGAACGGCCGAAAACCGCTCGACCAGACCGGGTGCCCCCTCAACTCGGTATCACCCCAGCTGCCGCGAGCGCCCGGCATTCGTCGTCGGAAAATCCCGCCTCGCGCAGCACCGGCCGGGTGTGCTCGCCGTACTTGGCGGGGAAGGCGAACTCGCGCGCTGCGCCGGGAAGGTCCACCGCCATGGGCTGCATGCGCACTCGCTTGCCGTCCGGCATCACGGTGCTGGTAAGGCGTGTGCGGAGCGCCTCGAGTTCACGCACCGCGACCACGCCATTGATGCGCGCGTGCGGGATGGTCGCCGAGCGCAGCGCCGCCATCGCCTCCTCGGTGCCGAGGCCTCGGGTGACTGCCGCGATGTCGCGCTGCAGATTGACCCGATCCCTGATACGCCCCTCGTTGGTCAACCGCTCGTCGGTGGCGAGCGACGCAAACTGCGGCAGCGCGACGAGGCGCCGCCACTGCACGTCGCTGCCGATCGCCATGTAGAAGAATCCGTCGCGGGCAGGATAGACATTGGTCGGCACGAACTTGCGATGCTCGTTGCCCGCGCGGGTGATTTCCCAGGGTTCGCAATCGAAGTCCACCAGCGGCAGCGTGGTGATGAGCCAGGACGCGGCCGCCTGCAGCATCGAGACGTGAATCTCGGCGCCGCGGCCGCTCTCGGCGCGCTCGGCAAGCGCGAGCATCACGTTGGCGTACACCTCGTCGCCGGCCTTCAGGTCGATCACCGGTACGCCGCACAACACCGGGGTGTCGTTCGGATTGCCGGTCAGCTCGACATAGCCCGCCATCGCCTGGATCACCGGATCGTAGCCCGGCACCTCCGGGTACTCGGGGCCGAGCGCCGAAATGCCTGCCCAGATCAGATCCGGTTTCACCGCCGCGAGGCTCGCGTAGTCGATACCGAGCGGCGCATAGCGCTCGGGCACCGTATTGCAGCAAAACACATCCACATTCAATTCACCTACCAGCCGCTTCAGGGCTTCGCGGCCGGCGGCGGTCTTCAAGTTGAGCGCGATCGCTTCCTTGCCGACATTCGGCGCGATGAAATAGCTGCGCCGATCATCGTCGGCCACCCGTGACCCGATATAGCGATTCGGATCGCCGGGCAATCCCCGACCCGAGCCGAGCGCCTCGATACGGATCACGCGCCAGCCCAGTTGCGCGAAGCGCAGTGTCGCGTAGGGCATCGACAGCGCCTGCTCGAGGCTGAGTACCGTGCGCCGCTTCACGCCGCGCTGCTCCAGACGGGCGGCTGGGAGGCGCCGTGCAATGCCCGGTACACGTTCTCGGGAGAAAACGGCAGCGCGTACAGTCGCACGCCGGTGGCGTTGTAGATCGCGTTGGCCACCGCCGCGGCGATGCAAATTGCCGGTGCTTCGCCGACGCCCTTGGCGCCCTGCGGCCCCTCGCCATCCATGGTCTCGATGAAACTGATGTCCATCTCCGGGATTTCCGGTGCGGTGATCAGCTTGTAGTCACGAAAATTCGGATTCCGCACCACCCCCGCCTCGACCATCAGGTTCTCGGTGATCGCATAGCCCTGCCCCATGACGATGCCGCCCTCGATCTGACCCTCGATGCCTAGCCGGTTCAGCACGCGCCCGACGTCGTGTGCGCCGGTCACCTTGAGCAGGCGCACGATGCCGGTTTCGGTGTCGACCTCGACCTCGCAGACCTGCGTCGCCCAGGCGTAGGCGGCCGAGACGTCGCCGTGAAAATCCTTGTCCTGGTGTTTGCTCGGCGGCTCGTAGTAATGGGTGGTCATCACCAGCTCGGCGAGTTCCGAGAAATGCAGGCCGCGCAGAAACTTGCCCAGCTCAAAGAGCCGCTCACCGCTGTCCTTTTTCACGATGCAACCGCCGCTCAGCTCGAGTGCGTCCTGGGCGATTCCGGTCTTGGCGGCGGCCGCGGCGAGCATCTTCGCCTTCGCCTTTCGTGCCGCGCCGATCGCCGAGTTGCCGGCGATGAAGGTGGTGCGCGACGCATGCACACCCACGTCCCAGGGGGTGATATCGGTGTCGTTGTTGATCACGGTAACCGCCGACATCGGCAACCCGAGTTCCTCGCAAACCAGTTGCGAGAGCACGGTTTCCGAGCCCTGGCCGATCTCCGAGGCTCCGGTGATCAGTGTCACATGCGCGAAATCGTCGAGTTTGAGAATGGTGCCGCAGCCGTCCGAGGGATAGATCTTCGCGCCTCCGCCAACGTGCAGCATCGAGGCCATGCCGATGCCGCGCTTGACCGGATTCGGATCCGTCCATCGGGCCCGATACTCCGCCTGCCGACGCAGGAAGTCGCTGCGCGCGGCCGCGGTGCTCAGGCACTCCTTGAAACCGCAGCTCTTGAAGTGCATGCCCTGCGGGGTCACCTCGCCCGGGTCCTGCGCATTCTTCAGACGGAAGGAAAGTCCATCGATGCCGAGCGCCTCCGCCAGCTTGTCCATGTGGGCTTCCACCGCGAACGTCGCCTGCAGGTTACCGTAGCCGCGAAACGATCCGGCATAGGGATTATTGGTGTAGATCGCCTTGGTCTGGTACTTGCAATGCGGCACGCGGTAGAGCGACGAAATCGTCTGCATCATCACGAACGGCGTGGTCGCACCCCAGGAGGTATAGGCGCCGTTGTCGTGCACCGTATCGACCGTGCGGAAGGTGAGCGTGCCGTCCTTGCGGCAGCCCGAGCGCAGCTTCAAGAGCACCGGCTGGCGGGTCGGCGAAGCGACGAATTCCTCCTCGCGCGTGAATACGAGCTTCACCGGGCGGCGGGTGATCTTCGCGAGAAAGATCGCGATCGGTTCGAAAGGATAAATGTCCAGCTTCGAGCCGAAGCCGCCGCCGATCGGCGGCTGGATGATGCGGATGCGTCCCGGGTCGATGCCGAGCAGTTCGGCGAACTCGCGTTTATGCAGGAACGGCACCTGGGTGTTCGAATAGAGCAGTAGATTGCCCCCCGGATCGAACTCGGCGATCACCCCCGACACGCCCATGCAGCAGTGGGTCACGTAATGGAGCCGGAATACGTCCTCGATCACCAGATCCGATTCGGCCTCGCCTTTGACGACATCGCCTTGCGCATAGTCGAAGGTCATCGCGACGTTGCCTGCACGCCCCTCGTGCAGCAGCGCCGCACCGGGCGCCGCCGCATCGCTCGTATTGACGAGCAGGGGCAGCGGCGCATAGGTGACCTTGATCAGCTTCAGTGCCGCCTCGGCGATCGCCTCGCTGTCGGCGGCTACCGCGGCGACCTCGTCGCGCAGACTCCTCACACAGTCGGTCTTGAGCGGCAAATGGTCCTTGCCGACGCCGATCGGACGCTGCCAGGGCACGTCCGCGGCGGTGATCACTGCGTGCACGCCGGGCAGCGCCTTCGCCGCGCGCGTGTCGATCGACACAATACGTGCATGCACCTCGGTCGAGCGCAGAATCTTCGCGTGCAGCGCGCCGGGCAGCTCGAGATCCTGAATGTAGCGCGTCTTGCCGCTCGCCTTGTCGGGCGCATCCATTTTCGCGATACGCTTGCCGATGAGCGTCGATGCGGGGACAGGCCGCGCTTTTGCGACGTCATGCATGAGAGGCTCCTTGTGCACCGCGGTTCGTCCCCGGTTTCGTCGCCGCGGCGATCGCGTCGATGATCTTTCGGTACCCCGTACAGCGGCATAGATTGCCTTCGATGCCGCGGCGAATCGTCGCTTCATCAGCGCCAGGATGATGCGCAATGACGTGACTTGCCTGCACCATCAATCCGGGCGTACAAAACCCGCACTGCACGGCACCCTGCTCGACGAAGGCGTCGCGCAGGCGCTCGCCCGTCTCGCTCACCGACACGCCCTCGATCGTCATGAGCTCGCGCCCGTCGCAGTCGACGGCAAACATCAGGCAGGCGTTTACCGTTACGCCATCGAGGAGGATGGTGCAGGCCCCGCACTCGCCCTCGCCGCAGCCGTACTTGGTACCCGTAAGGCCGAGCCGTTCGCGCAGCATCTCCAGCGTGCTCATTCCCGCCGGGACGGTCAGTTCCCGCTTCACGCCGTTCAGCGTGAACGCCACCTCACAGCTTGCAGACATGGCTCAATACCCTCCTCAGCATGTTGTGAATCAGTTCGCGCCGATACCAGTCCGAGGCGCGCACGTCCGAAATCGGTTGCACTTCATCGAGTGCCACCCGCGCCGCCGCTTCGATCGTCGCCGCCTCCGCCGCACGCCCTTCCAGCGCCGCTTCGGTGCGCGGCGCGCGAATCGGCGTGGGCGCCACCGCGCCGAAAGCAATGCGCACATCGCGCAGCAGCCCGCCGTCGCGCCGCGCGCCCGCCGCGATCGAGATCGCCGAGATGTCCAGTGCGGGTCGAACGCCGTGCTTGTAGAACTCGCCCGCAAATCCCGGCGGCGGCAGCGGCACTTCAACCGCCGCGAGCAACTCGCTCGCCGTGCGGACACTGCGCCCCGGACCGGTGAAGAACGCGCCGACCGGTACGCGACGCAGTTGCAGCGTCCCGTTGGGCTTGGCCGCCAGCACCGCCCGCGCATCGAGCGCAAGCAGCGGCACCAGCGTGTCTCCCGCCGGCGAGGCATTGCACAGGTTGCCGCCCACGGTGGCGACATTCCGAATCTGGTCGCTGGCGAAGTGATCGCAGGCCTGCCACAGCAGCTTGAGCCGCTCGCGCACCAGCGAGCTCTCCAGCAACTCGGTGATCGTGACCAGCGCGCCGATGCGCACCATACCATTGTCCTCGGCGATGCCTTTCAATTCCGGTACGCGCCGAATGTTCATCAGCAGCGGTTGGCATGCGAGCCGCCCGCCTCGCGTCTGCGGCATCAGATCGGTGCCCCCCGCGAGCACCGTGACCCCGCCTTCACGCAGGATTTCAGTCGCCTCCTCCAGCGAGCGCGGTACGGCATAGCGTTCAATTTCAGTCATGACCCTCTCCAAGCCCAAGCCGCGGACAAACCACCTTACTCGATCTAGCGAACAGACGTGGTCGGTCCCTAAAACCTCACCGGTTCGCGGTAGCGGCCGAAAACGCCGACCAGCACGCCCGTTATCTCACCGACACTCGCATAGGCTTTGACTGCCTCCATGATCGCCGGCATCAGATTCGCGCCCGAGCGCGCGTCCGCCTCCACGCGCGCGAGCGCCGCCGCCACCCGCACCGCGTCGCGCTCGGCACGCACGCGATTAAGCGCGTCGACCTGAGCACGCGCGTCGTCGTCCTTGTAGGGATGGAACTCCATCTCGGGCGCCTTGTCCTCGGTGCGGTAGCAGTTGACCCCCACTTTGCGAAAGCTGCCCTGCTCGATGTCGCGCTGACGCTGGTAGGCCTGCGCCGACACCTTGGCCTGGATCGCACCCTCGGCCACCAGCTTCACGATGCCGCCCTGCTCGTCGACCTCCGTCATGATGGCTTGCATGCGCTCGCGCATCTGATTGGTGAGCGTCTCGACGAAATACGAACCACCAAGCGGGTCGACCGTATCAGAGAGACCCATCTCTTCGATCAGCATCTGCATCGTGCGCAATGAAATCCGCTGCGCATACTCGGAGGGGATGGTGTACGCCTCGTCGTAGCAGCACAACGCCATGGTCTGCGTGCCGGACAGTGCACAAATCAGCGCGTAGTAGGCGCCGCGCACGATATTCAACTCAGGCTGCTCAAAGGTGAGCCCTCCGCCACCACCGCCCGCGATCATGCGCAGCCACATCGAACCGGGTTTCGTCGCGCCGTACTGCTCCTTCATGATCTTCGCCCACAGGCTGCGGCCGGCGCGAAATTTCGCCACCTGCTCGAAGATGTTGCCGAAGCAGTTGAAATTGAATGACAGCCGGCCGGCAAACTCGTCAACCGGAAGCCCGCGCCGAATCACATCGTCCGCGTAGGCCTTCGCGATGCAGAAGGCATAGGCCATCTCCTGCGCGGGGTCGGCGCCCGATTCACGGATGTGGTACCCGCAGACCGACACCGGACTGTACTTCGGCGCATGCCTGGCACAATACTCGATCGTGTCACCGACCAGCCGAATCGAGGGCTCGACCGGGTACACCCAGGTGCCGCGACCGATGAATTCCTTCAGAATGTCGTTCTGCGCGGTACCGCGCAGCTTGGCGATGTCGTAGCCGCGCTTCTCGGCCATCGCCAGGTACATGGCGATGAGGATCGCCGCCGAGCCGTTGATCGTCAGCGAAACGGTGATCTTCTCGAGGTCGACGCCGTCGAAGGCGATCTCAAAATCGCGCAGTGTGTCCACCGCCATCCCGACGCGCCCCACCTCGCCCTCGGCCTGCGAATCGTCGGAGTCCATGCCGCACTGGGTCGGCAGATCGAACGCGACGTTCAAGCCCGTCTGGCCATTGGCGATCAGATAATGGAAGCGCTGGTTGGTGTCCGCGGCGTTTCCGAATCCGGTGTACTGGCGCATGGTCCACGGCTGCTTGCGATACATCAGCGAGTGGATGCCGCGCGTGAACGGGTACTCCCCCGGCAGTCCGAGCATGGCCTCGCCGCCGCTCGCCGCGACCTCGGCCGCGGTATAGAGCGGCTTGATTTCGATTCCCGACTCGTTGACCACGGGGCGTAATGCCTTTTCCGGCAGATCCTTGGGTTTCATGGCGCATGCTTCCGGATGAAATTGACGATGTCCTCGAACCGCGAGCTGGAGGGAAAGATTCCCTTGAATCCGAGTGCGCGCAGCGCATCGTGGTCCTGCGCGGGAAGGTTGCCCCCGATGATCCACAGTTTGTCCCCCAGACCCGCCTGCTCGAGCAGCGGCTTGAGCTTCCCGCAGATCGGCAGGTGCGAACCGGCCATCGACGAGAGCGCAATCACATCGGCATCCTCGTCGAGCGAAATGCGCACGATGGCCTCCGGCGTCTGGCGCAACCCGGTGTAGATCACCTCGAAGCCGGCGTCCATCAACGCGCGCGCCACCACCTTCGCACCCTGGTCGTGCCCGTCGAGTCCGGGTTTGGCGAGCACCACCTTGATTCGCTTGTCGAAGTTCATGCCGCCGACACCTCTTTCGCGATTATGAGTTTCAGGATTTCGCTCGTCCCGCCGCCGATCAGCGTAAAGCGCACATCCCGCAGGTAGCGTTGCACCGGGTACTCCATCGCGTAGCCGTACGAGGCGAACACCCGCGCCGCCTGATCGGCGACGCGTGCGGCGCATTCGCTCGCGAACATCTTTGCCATCGCTGCTTCCTTGTGGTGCGGCTTTCCGGCATCGCGCAACCAGGCCGCGCGATACACCAGTTGCGTCGCGGCCTCGAGCTCGGTTGCCATCTCGGCGAGCTTCATCTGGATCGCCTGGTAGCGGTTGATCGGCTTGCCGAATTGCTTGCGTTCCCCGGCATAGCGCAGCGCGGCGTCCAGCGCGGCGCGCGCCAGGCCCACCGCCATTGCCCCGGTGATGATGCGGATCTCGCCGAGCGTCTTGCGCAGATGACCTTCGCCGTCGCCCTCCTCCTTCGAGAGCCGGTGGCTGTCAGGCACGAAACATTCGTCGAAAGCGAGCTCCGAGGTGGGCAGCGCCCACACCCCCATCTTCTCGATCGCGCGCCCGAGCTTCAATCCCGCGAAGTCGCGTTCGACGAGGAAGATGGTGAGTTTCTTCGCTTCGCCCGCCTTGGCGAACACGGTGAAGAAGTCGGCGACCGGAGCCGAAGTGACCCAGGTCTTCTGGCCATTCAGGATGTAGCCACCCTCCACCTTGCGCGCGTGGGTGGCGATACCCTCCAGGTCGCTGCCGGCGTTCGGTTCGGTCATGCAGATCGCGCCGATCCTCTCCCCGCGCAACGCAGGCTTGAACAGCCGTTCCAGCACATCGGCATTGCCGAGCATGTGCAGGAATTTCGTCCCCATCAGCGATTGCATCGCCACACAGGCCGCGAGCGACATCGAGCCGCGCGCGATCTCCTCCAGCGCGAGGCAGAACTCGGTCAGCTGCATGCCGCTGCCGCCCACTTCCTCGGGATAGCGCATGCCGAACAGTCCCATCCCGGCGAGCTCGCCGAACAGCGCGCGCGGAAACGCATGCGCCTCATCCACCGCCGCGGCCTGTGGTGCGATCCGTTCATCGCAGAAACGCGCGAAGGTATCGCGCACCTGCCTTTGGTCGGCGCTCAGTTCATAGTCCATAGGTGGTCCACTCGAAGCCCCTAGCACGAGCCATCTTGCAATTCCCGCCACTTGTAATCGATCAACTCCAGCAGCACGCCATTCACCGCCTTGGGGTGTACGAAGGCAAACTCGCAGTCGCGAAACGAGCGTGCCCCGCCGATGAACGGATAGTCCTTCGCCTTCAGCTCCGCCATCGCCTCGCGCGTGTTGTCCACGTTGAGCGAGACGAGCATCACCCCTTCGCCGCGCTTTTCGATGAACTTGGCGACATCCCCGTCTGGCGTGAGCGACTCCATCAGTTCGAAGCCGACCCCGCCGACCCAGTAGCGCGCGACTCGAATCTTCTCGGGTTCGTCGACGTATGCGTCATCGGGCTTGTCCTTGCCGAGGATCGGCTGCCAGATCTTCTTCGCCGCCTCGAGGTCTTTCACCGCGATACAGATGTGATCGAGCTTATTGACCTTCATGTTCCCTCCGCGACGGCGGCGCGCACCGCTTCGCGCACCGCCTCCTTCTGCACCTTGCCGAGCGCGCTCCTCGGCAACCGATCAAGGAAGCGCACTTCGCGCGGCTGCTTGTAGCGCGCGAGCCGGCCCTGAAACAGCGCGAGCACCTCAGCCTCGGTCATCCGGCAGCCGGGCTTGAGCACTACCGCGGCGACCACCGTCTCGCCCCAGCGCGCGTCGGGCCTGCCGACCACGCAGGTTTCCTCGATTGTCGGGCATTCCTGCAACACGCCCTCGACTTCGGCCGGATAGATGTTCTCGCCCCCCGAGATGATCATGTCCTTCTTGCGCGCGACCACGTGGAGATGCCCCTCGCCGTCGAAGTGGCCGAGATCGCCCGAGTGATACCAGCCGTCGACGAAGGTCTGCGCGGTCTCGTCGGGGGCGTTCCAATATCCGCTCGCCACGTTCGGTCCGCGCACCAGAATTTCACCATCGTTCCCCGGCGCCGCTTCGCCGCCGTCTGCGTCCACGACCTTGACCTCGCAATGCAACGCCGGCACCCCGGCCGATCCGGCCTTGCGCAGGGCATCGCCCACGCGAAGATAGGTTGCGATCGGACAGGTTTCGGTCGACCCGTAGACCTGGATCACCGGTACGCCACGCTCGCTTGCCTTGCGCACGAACGCCTCCGGCACGATCATCGAGCCAGTAGTGATCATGCGCAGGCTCGACAAGTCGGCGCGCCTCCAGCGCGGCAGACCCATCAGCGCCTCGAGCTGCGCCGGGACCAGCACCGTAAGCGTGATGCGCTCGCGCTCGATCGCATCGAAAGTCGCCTCGGGATCGAATTTCGCGTGCAGCGTGACCCTTGCGCCGGCGCGCAGTGCGGGCGTGGTGAGGATGTTCAATCCGCCGACGTGGAACAACGGCAGCGTCGTCAGTATCCGGTCGGAGCTCGTGAGGTCGTGCATGTGCGCGCTGTTCACCGCGTTCCACTGAAGCGCGCGCTGCGTCAGCACGACGCCCTTGGGTGCGCCGGTAGAACCCGAGGTGTAGCAAAGCAGCAGCGGTGCGTCGTCGCGGCCCTCGGCGGCGCACGCGCCGCCGGTATCGCGCTCCAGCACGGACAGATCGGTCGGCGCGGGAGCGCCGTCGACCGAGCGAGCATGCCCCGCAAAGCCCGGCTCGACGAACAACACACGCGGCGGACAGTCGGCGAGCACGCGCGCGTGTTCGGGAGGCGCGAGCCGCCAGTTGAGCGGCACGAGCATCGCGCCCAAGCGCGCGCAGGCGAACAGCAGCACCAGCACCGCGGGATGATTGAGACCGAGATAGGCCACCGCATCGCCGCGCCGGACTCCCAGGCCCGCGAGCACCGCCGCGGCGCGCCGCACGCGGTCGTCGAGCTCCGCGTAGCCCAGGTCCTCGCCATCGAACCGGATCGCGACATCGCGCGGCGCGAAGCGCGCGTGCCGCTCAATCCAGTGAGACAGGTCCATGCTCAGTTCCCCGCGACCTCGAGCACCACCGCCATGGCGGTATCGCCCGCCGCACAGCCGGTGAACAGCCCGTAGCCGCCGCCTCGCAGCACCAGTTCCTCGATCAGTTCGATGATCGATCGGGTGCCCATCGGCGCCTGCGGATGGCCCCAGACGAGCGAACAACCGTACTGGTTCATGCGCGCGATGTCCACGCCGGTCGTGCGTGAGAAAAGGATGTCATTCAACGCAAAGGGGTTGTGCGTCTTGATCGCATCCATGCGTTCGATCTTGAGGCCCGCCTGTGCGAGCGCCCGCTGCGCCGCGGGGATTGGCGCCTCGGGCATGTAGGCGAGCGCCGCGCGCGACTGGCCGAAGCCATGCAACCGGATGCGGATCTTGGGATCGCGCGAAAGCTCCTTGGCGCGCTCCGGGGTCGCGAGTACGATCGCCGCGTTGCCGTCCGCAGGATGGGTCTGGCTTCCAAAGGTCACGCTGCCGCCCTCGAGTACCGGCTTCAGCTTGGCCAAACCCTCCGCGGTGGAAACGTTGATGCCTTCGTCGCCCGCGATGGTCGCGACGGTCTTGCGGTAGGCCGGATCGGGAACATCGAACGGCAGGGTCATGAAACGCTTGTGGAACGCGCTGTCGTTGGCCTGTGCCTCGCGATATTGCGCTTCACGGCGCAACACCACCTCGTGCTGCTCGGCGGTGCCGATGCCGTGCTTCTTCGCCACGTTCTCGGCGGTATTGATCATGGCGTGCGGCCCGAGCGGGTCGCAGCTGAAGTTGTCCATCACCCAATCCTCGTGCGCGCCGGTTCCGCCGGGGCCGCGCGGATTGGGGTAGTACAGATGCGGTCCGTTCGAGGTGCGATCGCAGGTCACCGACAAGGTCACCGCCGACAGCCCGCTCTCGATTTCCTGAGCGCCGGCGAGCAGCACGCGCGCTCCGGTGGCGCAGGCCTGCATCAGCGTCGGGCCTCCGATCTGGCCGACCCCCGCCCGTCCGGCGAGCCACGGCAGGCCGAAGAACGAGTGTTTCTGCGGCACGCTCAAACCGAGTACCCCATGATCGAAGGTCTGCGCCGGAATGCTGCGCCGCGCCAGCTCCTTCTTCACCACGTACGCGGCGAATTCGACCGAGTTCAGATTCGCGAATGCGCCCTGCCAGCGCGTGAAAGGTGTGCTCCAGTAACAGCCGTAGGGAATTTCTGCCTTGTAGGTCATCAGTTCCGCCCTGTGATGTCTAGAAGAATCCGTTTCGCGTTGTCCAGATGCGCGCGCATGGCCGCCGCGGCGCCCTGGCCATCTCCTGCCGCGAGCGAAGCGCTGAGCTGTTTCAGGCCTTTCAGCACCACCGCGCGCACCGGAGGCGAATCGAGCGTAAAAGCGCGCAGGTAGCGCACATGGTCGGCGTAGATCTGGATCGCCCGCACCAGGCGCTTGTTCGGCACCATTTCGGTCCACGCGTCGCGATAGCGATAATTGGCCTCCATGAACGCCGCGCCGTCATCGTTGCCGTGCGCCGCCACCATCGCGTCCAGTGCATCGTGCAACGGCGCGAGCGTCTTGCGATCGGGTCTGCCCGCCGCGACGAGGCGCAGCGCCTCGGGTTCCAGCAGGAATCGAAGCGCGTAGATCTCCTCGATATCGCGTACGGTCAGCATCGGCAACGTAAAGCTGCGGCCTTCCGCAACCACCAGGCCTTCGCTCGCCAGCCGCGCCAAGGCTTCGCGCACCGGCGTGCGTGACACGCCGAGCCGCGCGGCGAGCGCCGCCTCCTGCAACGGCTGCCCGGTCGGGATACGGCCCGCGCGCAGGTACTCGCGCAGCGTCGCATAGACCCGGTCGCTCAGCGGCTGCGAGCGCTCCAGAACCTGAAGTTTGGCGTTCATATGCGCTGCTCCTCGCCTAGCCGCTTCGTGCGAAGTCCGGTTTGCGGCGCTCGCCGAATGCAGTGATTCCCTCGCGCGCGGCCGCAGTACAGGCGCTGCGCCCGAATGCCTGATAGCCGATCTCCAGTGCCGCGGCAAGCGTCGGAGCCTTTGCCGCCGAGTGCACCGCCTCGTCGATGATACCGGCGACTTCGCGGCTGAACGGCTTCGTTTCCGATTCCGCCTCGAACCGCGCAATCGTTACCGGCGCATCGAGCGAGGCGCGCCGCGTGCCGGCGAGCACGCGCACGCGCGCGATCGCCTGGCGCACGAGCGATGCATAGTCGCCGGCCAGCTCATCGACGATCCCCGCTTCGTGCGCCGTCGCCGCGGCAACCCGTTCGGCGCGCAGCAGCATTCGGTGGAGCAGCGCCGCAGACCGCGGCCAGCGCCGAAACGGAACCACCATTGCCCCGATCCCGGGTGCGATACCAAGCGTGATCTCCGGAAATTGCAGCCAGGCCTCGGGCTGCGCGACGATCGCATGGCAGCGCATCGCCAGTTCCAGTCCGCCACCCAGCGCCATCCCGTTCAGCGCCGCAACGACCGGCTTCGCCATCGAGTCCAGATGTACCAGCAGGCGCGAACAGTCGCGCGCATACTGTGACGAAGCTGCGGCATCGCCGAGCATGCCGGGAAAACGCCCAATGTCGGCTCCGGCGCAAAACGCGCGCGTGCCGTAGCCGACCAGGACAAAGCCCTGCACGCCCGGATCGGCCTCGTGGCGCCTGATCACCTGCAGAATCTCGTCGTTCAATTCATCGTGCAACGCATTCAGTGCCTCGGGACGGCGCAGCGTGATCACGATCACGCCAGCGACGCTGTCCACCAGCACGCCGCGCTCGAAGCGCTGATAATCCCCTGGCGTTCGCCGCGGCGTCGGCATTCCGGGACGTTCCGCCGCAAAGCGCCGCAACACCCGCTGCACCTCGGCATCACCCAGGTCGCGCATCAGGTCGAGCGGGCCGCGCCGGAATCCCAGCGCGAGCCGGCAGCCTAGATCGAGGTCCGCCGCTTCGCCGATGCCCCGGTCGAGGATGTCCCCGGTTTGCGACCACAGTACACCGAGCAGGCGGTCGCGCACCGCGGCAGCCGTCTCGGCGGATACCGCGACACGCTTGCCCATTGCCGTGGTCGCCCAGCTCGCGACCGAACGGAAAATCGGCGCCGGGTGGTAATGCGCGCCTTCGGCCTCCGCCTGGAGGGTATTGGTTTCGATGATGATCGGGTTGCCGTTCGCGAGATTGAGCACGAAAAACGGCCCCGCATGAACGAATTCCGCCGCGACGGTGTCGATCTGCGCAGCACTTGCGCGCTCGAGACAATGCGCGGCGTCATTGCACCAGTTGTCGAACACCCGGTCGAGCATAAAGCATTCGACGTCCTCGGTGACGAGCGGCAGCTTGCCGGTGATGCAGAAGAACCAGCGCAGGTACTCCACCGTCTTCGCGTCGGCGTGCTTCGCGCGCACCACCTCGACCACCGGATTGCGCCACGCGGGCGCAAAGAAATGCGTCACCGTGGCGCGCGCCTTGTGCTTCAGGCCGGCAAAGATGCGCGCCGCGGGCAGCGAACTCGTGTTGGAGGTGATCAGCGTGTCGGCCGATACCAACGCCTCGACCTGCGCGAAAATTCTCTGCTTGAGGGCAAGGTCCTCGGTGGCCGCCTCGAGCACCCAGTCGGCACCGCGAATCGCGGCATAATCGGTCGTTCCCCGCAGCCCCCGCATGACC
>JAOUFA010000186.1 GCA_029858545.1 Betaproteobacteria bacterium | reverse complement strand
CGATGCACGCCGCGACGAGATCGTCGGCCGAAGCGTATCGCTGCGCGGGATTCTTGGCCATCATTCTCTCCACGAGCGGTTGGTAGCCGGACAGGGCAGCGGGTAGCTTGGGTATCGGGGCATGCTGATGCATGTATAGCAGTCCGTCGATGTCCTGGGCAAGGTAAGGTTTGGCGCCGGTGAGCATTTCGTAATACATCACCCCAAGGCTGTAGAGGTCGGTGCGCGCATCGACCGCGCCTGCGGTGGCCTGTTCCGGCGAGATGTAATAGGGGGTGCCGAAGATTTCGCCGTGCTGGGTTTGTGAAAGCTGCGCAGTGGACATTTTGGCGATGCCGAAATCGGCAATCGCAAGCGTGCCGTCGGCGCGAATCATGACGTTGTCGGGTTTCATATCCCGATGCACGATTCCCTGTTCGTGAATCGCACCGAGGCCGCCCGCGACCTGCATCAGCACGGCCAGGGCGAGTTCGGGGGTCATTCCCTTGGAAGCCATGGCACGCAGGTCGCCGCCCGGGAAATACTCCATCGCGATGTAGGCATATTCCTCGGTGAATCCCTGATCGAAGATCTGCGCCACATTCGGATGATGCACGCCGGAGATCAGCGCGAACTCATGAATGAAGCGCTGCACGGTCGAGCCATCGTCGGATTCAGTGATCGGCACGACTTTGAGCACCCGCTCGGTGCCGCTTGCCAGGTGCTGGGCGAGGTAGACCTTCGACATACCTCCGGCGCCGAGCTTGCGGATAATTCGGTAACCCTCGACATTGATCGGAATCGACGCGGTTTCGTCACCCTCGGATCGAGCGGTCTGCGTACGTGCCAGTGCCGAACGCAGTTGTGCCATGCGGTTCAGGCGGGCGGCAATTGAATCCAGCAGGTCGCCGCGCCGCACTGGCTTGTCGAGATAATCGTCGGCGCCGAGTTGCATGCCCGCGCGGACCGAGACGCGATCCTGGGCCACCGTCAGAAAGATAAGCGGGATCGCGACCGTCTCGGCACGCGCGCGTAGCGCCTTGAGCAGTTCGAAGCCGTCCATGACGGGCATGCGGACATCGCTCAGCACAAGATCCGGAGACTTGGACAGCGCGAGTTGCAGACCTTCGGCGCCGTTGTTCGCGGTCACAACGGTATGGCTCGCGCTCTCCAGGTGCAAGCGCAGCAGCGAGCGCGTATCGGGTTCGTCCTCGACGATCAGAATTGTGGCCATGGAAGAATCTGGGTATATCGCTCGTGTTCCGGGGAAGCGATCAGGGACGAACACTCAATCGGTGATCAGCGAGTCATCGTCGGAAAAATGATTACGCTCGATTTTATCCGTTCCGTCATCCGTGCAGGGCGTCGACTCGCAACAATTGCAAATTTTGCCGTTTTGACGGCCGATGGCGGTGGTCGCGGTGCCCGGCATTGCGGCGTGTGGACTATGCCGTGCGTTGTGGCGATCCGGGGCAGGCGTGAATTTCGCCCCTCTTTTTAACCTAATTTTTAATTTGCCTTCCGTGACTGAGCTAATATAACCGGGCAATAACGATGACGTTGCTCGGCAACGGGGATTGGAACGGGGAGCGAGGATATCAGGATGACGGTCGAGGGAGGAAAGCAGGGTGCGGCGACGCAGGGGGGTGCGACGAACCTTGCAGGGGCACGCTTGGAACTCGACCGGGAAATTCGGGCACTGATGCTCGAACTGGTGCGCGGTTTTGCCGTGCACATGTACATGGCACGGCAGGAAGTGGAGCAGACCCGAGCCATTCTCGACGATGCCGCGACGCACCTGATGCCGGTGTTCATGGTGTGCCGACAGGGGATCGGCGGCGAGGAAAGGCATGCGGAGGAAGGAAGTTTCGCGGCGCAGCTGGCCTCGGTCACACGCACGGCTTTGCCGGCGATGCAGTTTCACGACATTTCGAGTCAGTTGCTCGCGCATATCCGGGAGCGTTTCGATACTTTTCTGGCGGAACTCGAAAGCCTGAGCCGGGGCCTTGGCGATGGTTTCGAGGGCGTGGATGAGGGCGAACTTGCGCGCAAGCTCGCGGGAATGCGTACGGCGCTTGCTAGCAATCTGGCCGCGCTCGACCGTCGCCTGAGAAAGCCCGTTGACCAAGCCAATATGGCTAGTGGGGAGATTGAGTTGTTTTGAGTGAATCGGAAACGCGGCTGGTTGGCACAGCTCGCGGTAGTGTGATCTGACAGGGGTCGGGCGCTCTCGCGGTGTCCGGAATCGGAAAGCTAATGACGGATAGATAGGCGCCATGGAACAGCGAAACCAGATGACCATACTGACGATCGACGATTCTCCGTCGATCCGGCAAATGCTGATCTTCGTCTTGGAGTCGAATGGATTCCGCGTGCTGCAGGCGGTGGACGGCGTCGACGGCCTGGAGGTCGCCAAGGCGAACAAGATCGATCTTGTCCTCACGGACCACAATATGCCCAGAATGGATGGCATCACACTGATCCGCGAACTGCGCTCCCTGCCTGAGTACAGCGAAACGCCAATCGTGATGTTGACGACCGAATCGTCGTTTGCCATGAAGCAGCTGGGCAAGGAGGTCGGCGCGACGGGCTGGATGGTGAAACCCTTCGATCCGGAGCGCCTGATCGAAATGCTGCATAAGATTCTCGACTAGACGGAATCCGACTCGTGGCCCTGGATCTGTCGCGTTTTTCCGCCGCCTTCTTCGAGGAGGCACTTGAGCATCTCAGCAGCATGGAGGCGCTGCTGCTGGATCTGGATATCGAAAGACCCGATTCCGAGGCGCTGAACGGAATATTCCGGGCCGCGCATTCGGTCAAGGGCGGTGCGGGGATATTCGGCTTCCAGAGTCTCGCCGACCTGACCCATGTGCTCGAGTCGTTGCTCGATCGCATGAGAAAAGGAGGAGTCGCACCTTCCAAGCGGCTCGTCGATGTGGTGCTTTCCACCTGCGACGTGATGCGTGCCCACGTTCTCGCACTGAAAGGAGGCGGAACAGCGGACGAAGAAGCTGCAGCGGGCGCGCGCCAGAGACTGGAAAATTTCGAGAGGCAGCCGGAAGGCGAGGCCGCGGGTACGGTCGAGGCCGGCGCGGCGGAGCCCGGAAAAGGGCCGTTCAGGGTGCGCATCGCGCTCGGCGCGGAGTTCCGCGCGGATCCAGGATCGCTCGACAAGTTGCTCGCGGACATCCGTGGAGCCGGAAAGGTGACCATCGTCGCGACCGGCGTCGAGGACGATTTCAAGACGCCGCTGACTTTCGACATCGAGACCGATGCCGAGCTCGACGAGTTGCGCGACAGCCTGGAGTTTCTCGTTCCTGCCGAGAGTATCGAGATCGTGTCGGCAGCGAGCGTGCCCCCGCCCGCTGCGCCGGTTGCGGCGGCTGTTACGCCGGCACCCGCGGTGAGTGAAGAGCCGGTGGCAACTCCCGCCCCCGCCGAAAAGCAGGTAGCACCGTCCGGAACGCCATCTGGCGCAGACGACGCCTATGGTTTCTTCGGACCGCTGCCGAAGAAACGCAGGCGAGGTACTGACGTCGCCGAGCGTCCAGTTTCCGAGCGCCGTACCGGAGTGGATCGACGAACCGAAGCCGAGGGTGGCCTCGAAACCTCGTCGATACGAATCAATGTGGTGAAAGTCGACCAGCTCGTGAATCTGGTTGGAGAACTGGTGATCGCCCAGTCGATGGTTTCGCAGGCGGCGCGCGCGCTGGGCACTTTGGATACCACGCGACTGCTGCACGAACTGACTCAACTGGAGCGCAATACGCGCGACATGCAGGAAGCGGTGATGTCGATTCGCATGCTGCCGATCAGTTTCGTGTTCAACCGGTATCCCCGCATGGTGCGCGATCTTGCCGAACGGCTCGGCAAGAAGGTTCGCCTCGAAACCCATGGCGAGGAGACCGAACTCGACAAAGGGCTGATCGAGCGTATCGCTGATCCTCTTACGCACCTGGTGCGCAATGCCCTGGATCACGGCATCGAAACGCCCGCCGAGCGGACAGCGAATGGCAAGCCCCAGGAAGGCTTGCTACTGTTGTCGGCGGCCCACCAAGGCAGCAGCATCGTGATTTCCGTGACCGACGACGGCGTCGGCCTGGATCGCCAACGGATCATCGCCAAGGCGCGCGAACTGGGCATGGAGGCAGACGAGTCGATGAGCGACGCGGATCTGTATCAGATCATCTTCGCCCCGGGATTTTCGACTGCGCGTGCGGTGACCGACGTATCGGGCCGCGGCGTCGGCATGGATGTCGTAAAGCGCAATGTTGCGGCACTCGGTGGTCGAATTGAAATCGAGTCGTCGGCCGGGCAAGGTACGAGTATCCGGGTTCGGCTGCCGTTGACTCTGGCGATCATCGATAGCATGTCGGTGCGCGTGCAGGGGGAGACATATATCGTGCCGCTCGCGCACATTGCCGAATCGCTGCAACCTTCGCCTGGACAGATCAAGACAGTGGGGGGGCGCGAGGTGATCAGCGTGCGCGGCGAGTATCTCCCGGTCGTTTCGCTGGCCGCGTTCCTTGGGCTGCCCGCGGCGACCGCTGACGAAATGACCGGGGTGCTGGTCATTCTGGAGAACGAGCGGGGTCGGGCGGCATTACGCGTGGATGAATTGCTCGGTCAGCATCAGGTAGTCCTCAAGAGTCTGGAGGCGAACTTTCGCAAGGTGCGTGGCATTTCCGGCGCGACCATCATGGGCGATGGACGGGTGGCGTTCATTTTGGATATCTCTGCGATCGTCGGGGTATCCGAGTCCATCGAAGGCCTACCAGTCGAACCCGCAGCCTAGGCGCAATGCGTAAAGTGCAAACGGAGCGAGGAAGCTGAGGTGAAGAAGTGAAAATCAAGGTACTAATCATCGACGACTCGTTGGTCATCCGCAAGGTGCTGAAGGAAATCATCGACGAGCAGCCCGACATGACCGTGGTCGGCGCGGCACCGGATCCGGTTGTGGCGCGCGACATGATTCGCCAATTGAATCCGGATGTGCTGACGCTGGATGTGGAAATGCCGAAGATGAACGGGCTGGCGTTCCTGCGGCGCCTGATGCGGGTGAGGCCGATGCCCGTGGTGATGCTCTCCTCCTATACGCGCGAAGGAACAGACCTCGCCTTTCGCGCGCTGAGCCTGGGTGCGGTGGATTTTGTCGGCAAGCCGATCACGGGGCAGGCGGGAGCCGAGGATTACTCGCGTGCAATCGTCGAGAAGATCCGCGGTGCCTTCGCGGCGCGCGACAAGATCAAAGTGCCGGACGCGTCCGCCGAGAAGCTCGATGAAGCCGATCTCGCTGACGAGGCGTTGACGCTCAAAGATGGCGCGGACAGCCAGAACAAGGTCATCGTGATGGCCGGTGCGACCGGCGGAACGGATGTGATCCAGCATATTCTTCAACGCATGCCGGGCAATTGCCCTGGAATCCTGATCGTCCAGCAGATGCCCGCGGGATTCACCGAAATGTTCGCCAAGCGTCTCGACGAGTTGTGCTTTATTGCGGTTTCGGAGGCCAAGAATGAGGAGCCGGTGTTGCCGGGGCACGCGTATATCGCGCCCGGCGACATGCACCTCACACTCACGAACCACGGTTCGCGGGGCTACGGGATTGCGCTCGGTCAGCAGGCTCCGGTGAACTCCGCGCGGCCTTCGGCAGACGTGTTGTTCCGTTCCGCCGCGACCGCGGCCGGCAAGGACGGGATCGGGATCATCTTGACGGGCGCCGGGAGCGATGGCGCAGAGGGATTGCTGGAGATGAAAAAGGCAGGGGCCTTCACGATCGCCCAGGATGAAGCCACGAGCGTTGTTTTCGGCATGTCGAAGGAAGCGATCGCCAAGGGGGCGGCGGCGGAGGTCCTCCCGTTGAAGATGATTTCGAGACGCGTGCTCGCCTTTTTGGGACACGCACCCGGAGGATCGGCGCAAGAGGGGTCCTAGAGCCTGCTTCGCGGGATCTGAACTCAATTTCGCGATGAAAGCGGCCCGCCCAATGTCGTACGCAGCAGTCTCCCATCTCAATGATTTGTCGCGAACAAGTTCCAGTTCCGCGATTGCGGGTTGCCGACGGCCATGACCACTGATTCGACAACTCAGCGGCGTGAAGTGCCCCGTGCCGATGGACCGGGGCGGGCGCCAAATAGCACTGAATTCGAATATTCCGACGGCGATTTCGAGCGGGTCCGGCGGATCATCTATGAGGAAGCGGGGATCAAACTCGGTGACAGCAAGCGCACGATGGCCTACAGCCGGCTGGTTCGCAGAGTGCGTGCGTTGGGCATGCACCGTTTCAGCGACTACCTGGATCTGGTGGAAAAGCACGGTGAAAGCGAGCGCAAGGCGTTCGTAAACGCCCTGACCACCAACCTCACCGCATTCTTCCGGGAACCTCATCACTTTCCGATTCTTGAGAGCTACCTGGCACCGCGCCATGCGCGGCGTCCGGCGGTGATCTGGTGTGCCGGATGCTCCACCGGAGAGGAGGCCTACTCGATCGCGATGACGCTGTCTGCCGCGTCGATCGCCGGCGGGGCTCATATTCTGGCGACCGATGTCGATACCAATGTATTGGAAACCGCCGAGCGCGGCGTCTACGCTCTCGAACGGATCGAAAATCTACCCCACGGATACAAGGAACGCTTCTTTCTGGAAGGAATCGGGCGCAAGGCGGGGCAGGTGATGGTACGCCCGGAGATCAAGAGCCTCGTGACGTTCCGGCAGGTCAATCTGCTCGAGAGTTCCTGGCCGTTGCGTGCTCCACTGGATGCGATCTTCTGCCGTAACGTGATGATCTATTTCGACAAACCGACGCAATATGCTGTCTTGGATCGCTTCGCCGAGTTGCTTGAGCCCGGCGGCCTGTTGTTTGCCGGGCATTCGGAGAACTTCACGCAAGGCCGCATTCCATTCAGGTCGCGGGGGCGTACGGTCTACGAACGCCAGCTCGGACGAGGATCGTCGCCGTATGCCGCCGGGCGGGGCTAAGCGGGAGCGCGCATGGCGGAAGTCTGGACAGAGCATCCCGCGCCGAATATCTATTTCGACTCGACCTTCAGTGTCGAGGCGGCGAAGATTCAGCCCGGGGAGTACTACGCAACGGGACGCGACATGTTGCTGGTCACCGTGCTGGGGTCATGCGTGGC
>JAOUFA010000185.1 GCA_029858545.1 Betaproteobacteria bacterium | reverse complement strand
TCGTGATTCTGTTTGAGGATACGACGATGAAGGTCGCCACCGCGATCTGCCGCAGCATCGTCGACCTGATCGGACGGAATTCCTACAACATCGACGAGAAGGCCTTTCAGGTCAAGGCATCGATCGGTTTGGTGGAGGTGACCGCGGCCACGCCGATGAAGGACGTGCTGGCGATGGCCGACCGCGCCTGCCGCGACGCCAAGGAAGGACACCACGACGGGTTGACGGTGTATGCGTCGAACGCACCGGCGTTCACGAAGCGCAAGCGCGAGCTTCGCATCATCGAGCGGGTGGGAAGCGGCGCTGCGCCCGAGGGGCTGTTCTTGCTCATGCAGCCGATCATGTCGCTGCGCGCACCCGCGGACTCGCTCAGCTTCGAGGTATTGCTGCGCATGCGTGATCCGGACGGCAGCATCGTTCCGGCGATCGACGTCGTGTCGGCGGCGGAGAAGAACGGTGCCGTCGCGCTGCTCGATCGCTGGGTGTTGCAGCAGACGCTCGAATGGATCGGCAAGCATCGCGAACGGCTCGACAGGACGCGTTTCGTGAGCGTCAACCTGAGCGGCGGCTCGCTCAATGACGAGAAGTTCGTGCAGGACGCTTTCGCGCTGTTCGCGCGCAATAGCTACGCTGCCGAGCGCGTGTGCGTGGAAATCACCGAGAGCGTGGCGCTGCACGACCTCGAGAATACCCGGCGCTTCATCCATCGGGCGCGCGAATTTGGGGTCAAGGTCGCGCTGGACGATTTCGGCGCGGGCTACACGTCGTTTTCCTATCTCAAGGAGCTTCCCGCCGACGCGCTGAAGATCGACGGCAGCTTCGTCACGGGGCTCAACACGCACCCGGCGAACCTGTCGATCATCCAGACGATCGTGGAACTCGCCGCGAACCTCGGCATGCGCAGTATCGCCGAGTGGGTCGAGGACAGGGCGAGCATCGAAGCCCTGGCGCGGGTCGGGGTGGACTATGTGCAGGGCTACGTGATCGCGGTTCCGCAGGAGCCTCACAAGATACTCTCGGCTTCGTCCGCGGCGGATTTCATCCAGGACGAAAAGGTTGCCCGCTACGTGCGCGATCTCGTCGCGCAGGACCGCGGCGGCGCCTCGCGGGATCGCCTCGACGAACTCAACGAGAAGTCGCATCACGACCTTCACTAGGGAAACCCCGGGTGATCGGGCATCGCGCGCCGATCGGCCCGGCATGCGGAAAATGAACCGATCCCGGGACCGCGTCGCGCGTATCGCATCCGGTCCGATTGCGCGGTAAGCTTCGCCCTCCCCGCCTCTTCGTGGCGCGCATGCATATGAAAACCACGGTACTAGACCTGAAACACAAGAAGGGCGCTCGGCTGGTAATGCTGACCGCCTACGACTTCCCCACCGCGCGGCTCGCCGCCGAGGCGGGCGTCGATGTAATCCTGGTCGGCGATTCGCTGGGCATGGTGGTGCTCGGCTACGACAGCACGGTGCCGGTGACGATGGAAGAGATGCTGCACCATACCCGCGCGGCGCGGCGCGGCGCGCCCGCGACCTTCCTGGTCGCCGATATGCCCTATCTGTCGTTCGCGACCCCCGCGCTGGCGCTTGCCAACGCGACCCGGTTCATGAAGGAGACGGGCGCCGATTCGGTCAAGATCGAAGGCGGTGCGGAGGTGCTGCCGATCGTCCAGGCGCTGGTCGGCGCGGGAGTGCCGGTACTCGGACATATCGGGCTCACCCCGCAAACCGCCTCGGCCCTCGGCGGGTTCAAGCTGCAAGGCAAGGACGAGGCGAACGCTCGACGGATCCTCGACGAGGCGGTCGCGCTCGATCGCGCCGGATGCTGGGGCATCGTGTTGGAGCTGGTGCCGGCGCCGCTCGCGCGCCGCATCACCGAGCGCATATCGATTCCGACCATCGGTATCGGTGCCGGGGCGCAAACCGACGGACAGGTACTGGTCTTCCACGATATCGTCGGCCTGTTCTCGGGCTTTACTCCCAAGTTCGTCAAACGCTATGGCGAAGCGGGGATGCTCATCAAGGAAGCGATCGAGCGCTACGCGTCAGAGGTGCGCAGCGGCGCCTTTCCCGACGAAGGGCACAGCTTCGGGATGAACGAGGACGTGCTGAAGCGGCTCGAAGGTGGCGACGCGAAGAAGTAGCAAGGGTCCGGCTGCCGCGGCGCTGCCGCGTGAGCGGCGCGCGCACTATCCGATCGCGATCGTCGGGCCCGGCGCCCTCGGCCTGCATTATGCGGCCCGGCTCGCCCGGGTCATGCCCACCGCGCTCGTCGCGCGCAGCACCGCGCGCGCCGCGCAGTTGCGCGCCGGAGTGACGGTCGGCGCCCGGCGCCTGCGGCCGCACGCCTACGGGCCGGAGAACCTGCCGAGCGCCGATTGGGTGATCATTCTGGTCAAGGCACAGGACAGTCTTCCCGCCGCGCGTGTCGCCGCGCGCATGGCGCCCAAGGGCGTGCTGTCGCTGCAAAACGGGCTGGTCGAGGAATTGCTGCGCAAGCGACTCGCCGGCATTCGCGCTGCGCAGGGCGTTACCACCGAAGGCGCGTATCGTGAGCGCGGGCGCATCGTTCCCGCGGGGCACGGCGAGACCCTGATGCCACGCGGGTACGCGCCGCTCGCGCGGATGCTGCGCCGCGCGGGCTTCGAGGTGCGGATCGAGCGGGATCTTGCGGCCGCACGACTGCGCAAGCTGCTCGTCAACGTATCGATCAATCCCGTGGCGGCGTTGTTTCGCGTTCCGAACGGACGCGTGATCGAGGCGCCTTATGCGCACTTTGCCCGCGAATTGACCGACGAGGCCGCCGCGGTGCTTGCCGCCGAGGGTCTGCGGATCGGCGCCACGCAAGCCTGGGAGCGCGTGGTCGCGGTCGCGCGCGCCACGGCCAATAACCGCGCGAGCATGCTGCAGGACATCGTCGCCGGGCGCCGGACCGAAATCGATTTCCTGACCGGCGCGCTGATCCGGCTTGCGGCGCGTCACCGCATCGCGGTGCCGACGCACCGCGCCTTTTACCGGCTGATACGGTTACTCGAACAATCCAAGTCGGAGCGAAGGGCCGCCACATGAAACGCCATCTGTTCGTCGTCCTGCTGATGGCCGCGGTGTGCCCGGTGCGCGCTGCGCAGCCGGAGGCGGAGACCCTCTATCGCGGCAACTTTGCGATCGGCAGGTTGGGCGCGGTGTTCAGCCCCTGCTTCAGCGCCACGCGCATCGTGGTGGAGGACGCCACGGCCGGAGAGATGCTGACCGCCGCGTATCGCGAGATCAGCGAACAGGCGGGCAGGGCGATTTTCGTCGAATTCTCCGGACGCAAGAGCAACGGCGGCCTGCGCGCCCAACGGTTGCACCGCGCAAGCCGTGGCGGGCCCGGCTGCCGTGAGCGCCTGCTGGAACTGAAGTTCGCCGCACTCGGTTCGGAGCCGGTGTGGGGGCTCGAGGCGCGCGCGGCCAACGTACGCCTGCGCCTGTGGGGCGAGAGTGCGCCGCGCGAATTTCCGCCGGGTAATTTCGTCGCCGCGCAGGCAGAGGCGCGCTACGAGGGCGCGACGCCGACCTCGCTGCTGCGCGTCATCGTGCGCCCCGGAATCTGCCGCGATGCCTTGTCGGGATCGATCTTCGATCATCGCGTGGAAATTCAGCTCGACGCGAGGATCCTGCGCGGCTGCGGCTATTGGGGAGATCTCGGGCGGGCGTCGCCTTAGGCGGTGCCGAGGGCGCCGGGATCCCTTCGTATCGCGCGGCTGCCGTCTTCTGTTACAACCCCAGTTGCCGCGCGACGATCAGCCGCATGATGTCGCTCGTACCGCCACCGACCATCGGAAAGTAGGAGTCGCGCAGGTAGCGCTGCACCGGGAATTCATTCATCAGTCCGTAGCCGCCGAAGATATTGAGTGCCTTCTGGCACACCTCGTTCGCGCCGTCGGCGGCGATGATCTTGGCGAGCGCGGCCTCCTGGGTGATGGGCCTGCCTTCATCGGCGAGCGAGGCGGCATAGTAGGTATACAGACGCGCCTGTTCGAGCTTGGCAAGCATATCGACCAGTTTGAACTGCACCGCCTGGAACTTGCCGATCGGCTGACCGAACTGTTCGCGGTCCTTCGCGTACTGGAGCGCCGCATCGTAGGCCGCGCGGCCCACGCCGAGCGCAAGCGCGGCGGTGTGGATGCGGTCGACGGTGAGCGCCTTGTAGGCATTGAGAAAACTGCCTTCCTCGGCGCCCAACCGGCATTCGTCGGGCACGAAGACCTCGTCGAAGCTGAGCTCGGCGGCGTCCGAGCAATGGGTGGTGAACTTCTCCAGCCTGCGGCTCACCTTGAAGCCGGGCGTCTTCGCATCGACCAGGAAGAGGCCGATACCCTTCAGCCGTTTGGCCGGGTCGGTGGTTGCCGCGACGTTGACGAAGTCGGCGATCGTGCCGTTGGAGGTGAAGATTTTGTTTCCCGTAAGCCGATAGCCGCCCTCGACCTTTACCGCGCGCGTGCGGATTGCGGCGGCGTCGGACCCCGCGTTGGGTTCGGTGATTGCGAGCGCGCCGACGAGCTCCCCGCGGATCGCCGGAACCAAGTAGCGCTGACGCAGCGCTTCGCTGCCCCAGCTGTAGATCGCGTGGGTAGCCGCCGAGGCATGCATGCCGACAATCGCCGCGAATCCCAACGAACCACGCGCCAGTTCCTCGCACAGAATCATGTAGTAGACATAGGGACGCTCCAAGCCGCTGCCGCCGTAGGCCTCCGGGTAGAGCACGCCGTAGTAGCCCAGACCGCCCAGTTCCCTGAACAGCTCGCGCGGAAATTCGCCGCTCCGGTCGAGCGCGTCGGCCTGCGGCGCGAGACGCTCGTCGACCCAGCGCGCGATATGGCGCTGGAATTCCCGCTGCTCGGCGTCGAGAAAGAGGTGCATGATGCCTCCCTATTTGTCTTCGCGCTGGTAGTTCTCCAGCCCCGGCCGGAACGACTTCTTGTCGAGAAACTGGTCCATTCCCTTGGCGCGCCCGCGTTCGGGGTCTGAGGCATAGGTGTCGCCCGCCTTGGCGTAGAGATAGTCCTCGGCGACGTCCCAGTTCATTTCCTTGACGCGCCGGTAGGCGAGCTTGACCGCACGCAGCACATGCGGGTTCTTGTCCAGTAGCTTGCGCGCCACCGCCCGGGTGCGTTCGCGCAGTTCGGCGAGCGGCACCGATTCGAGCACCAGGCGCGTCTCGGCGGCTTTTCTGCCGTCGAACGGGTCGCCGGTCATCAGGTAGTACAGCGCGTCGCTCGAATTCATCTTCTCGGCTACCGCGCGCATCACGTTGCCGGCCGGGATGATGCCCCAGTTGATCTCCGAGAGACCGAATTTCGCCTCGTCGGCGGCGAGTGCGATATCGCAGGCGACCAGCGGCGTAAAGGCGCCGCCGAAGCACCAGCCGTTCACCATCGCGATGGTGGGCTTGGGAAAGTACATCAGTCTGCGCCATTGCCAGGCCATCGAATCGCGCCGCACCCGCAGCACCTCGATCGGGCTCGCCTGATCGGTTTCGCGAAAGTATTCCTTGAGGTCCATGCCCGCGGAAAACGACTCTCCCGCGCCGGTGAGCACCAGAACCTTGCAGCGCTCGTCGAGTTCCAGCGCGTCGAGTACGCCGATCATCTCGCGATTGAGCGCCGGGCTCATCGCGTTTCGTTTCTGCGGACGGTTGAGGATCACCCAGGCGATGCCGTCTTCGAATTCGATTCTGACGTTCTCGGTGCTCGGGTCTGCAGTAAGGCTGGACATGAACTTGGCTCTCCCGGTTGGGCTATGGCGATGACGGCGCGCCGTAGACGCGCCGCAATTCCTTTTTCAGGACCTTGCCGGTCAGGTTGCGCGGCAGGTTCTCGGTGAAGAAGACCGTCTTCGGACACTTGTAGCCCGCGAGCAGCGCGCGCGCGCGCGTGATGATCTCTTCGGCCGTCGCGCGCGCGCCGGGCCGCAACACGATCGCCGCGGCGACTTTCTCCACCCAGTGCGTGTCGGGCAGGCCGAAGACCGCCGCCTCCAGCACCGCCGGGTCGCGGTACAACACCTGCTCGACCTCGACCGGGTAGACGTTCTCGCCGCCGCTCACGATCATGTCGTTCTTGCGATCGACAAGCGTCACGTAGCCTTCGTCATCGACCTGCCCCATGTCGCCGGTCATGAACCAGCCGTCGACGAAGGCGGCGCGCGTCGCGACTTCGTTGTTCCAGTAGCCCGCCATCGAGCGATCGCTGCGCACCGCGATCTCGCCGATCGCTCCGGACTCGACCGTCCTGCCTCCGGCGTCGACGACGCGCAGGCCGATTCCGCCGATCGCGCGCCCGCACGAGGCAAGCAGCGCCGCCGCGCGCGGATCGCGCAAGGCGCGCAGATGATCCTCGGGGGCGAGTCCGGTGACGACGCCCGCTTCGGTCGAGCCGTAGGACTGCACGAAGGCGCTGTTCGCGAAGACGCGCAGCGCGCGCCGCAGCACCTCCACCGGGATCGGCGAGGCGGCGTAGTAGATGAAGCGCAGGTGCTCGAGATGGAATTCGTCGGCATCGGGCTGCTCGACCATCGCATGGATCATCGTCGGTACCAGATGCACATTGCTGATGCGGTGCTCGCGCAGCGCGGCGAGCACCGCGCGCGGTTCGAAGCCGTTCATCAGCACGGTCGTGCCGCCCGTGGCAAAACTCGGAAAGAGGTGATACCACATGCCGCCGACGTGAAACAGCGGGGTGATCGCGAGGGTCACATCGTCGGGAGTGAGTCCCAGCAGGCCCTGCGCCGCCGCGTGCGCGTTGCGCAGCAGTGCGCCGTGCGTGAGCGTCGCCCCTTTGGGCGCTCCGGTGGTGCCGCTCGTGTACATGATGCACAGAGGATCGGTGGGCAGCACCTCCGCATGCGGCTGCTCCGCGGACGCTTGTGCGAGCAGTGTCTCGTAGTCGAGCCAGCCGCTGCGCGCCGCGCCGAAGGCGATGAAGTCCGTGACGCCGTCGATTTCGCCGCGCAGCGAATCGATCAGCGGGATGAATTCGGGCTCGGCGAGCAGCGCGCGCGGCGCGCTGTCCTTCAGCGGATGCAGGAGTTCGC
This sequence comes from Betaproteobacteria bacterium, assembly GCA_029858545.1. Taxonomy (GTDB): domain Bacteria; phylum Pseudomonadota; class Gammaproteobacteria; order Burkholderiales; family SG8-39; genus JAOUFA01. The sequence continues at coordinate 55 of JAOUFA010000185.1, read as the reverse complement.
GCGCCGAGAGGCGCCAGTTGAGCGGCACCGCGATCATGCCGGTCTTCGCGACCCC